>NZ_JAAHHS010000179.1 GCF_010692395.1 Moorena sp. SIO3H5 | reverse complement strand
TTCAAGTTCAGCGTCAGTGGGAATCCAATTCCCATGTTGATCATACCAACGTAGCCACAACCGATTTAATCCCCGATATTGACCAAGCCATAGCCCTATAGCCAATTGCAACTCAGGGATCCAAAACTTAGAATTGTCTATGGTTTGGGGTTGATAGCTGCCGCCATCTAACTTAAAAATTCGCAATTCATTGCTGACTCGGTCGAAGGTGAGATAGTAGGGAATTGCTAAAATCTGCTCGTACACTTCCCATTTGGTGGGTGGTTCTGCCGTTCTTTCACTGTAACCGAGGTCTTGATCTCTGGTGCTCCCAGAGAGCAACTCTATCGCCACAATTGGTCTGACCTCTTCTTGCCAGATCACATAACTCATTCTTAGCTCTCGTTCCTGGTAGAATCGGGAAATCCCTACTACGGCAAACCAATCCGGTCGTTTATACCAAGCGGTATGTTTGGGGTCATAATATAAATTTAAGTCACTGGCGACAAACACCCTTTCGCTGTCATAATTGGGAGGGCGAAATGTTTCACTACACAGTTGTGGTTGCCAACTATGAAATTCGTCAGGCAAACCCGGCTCCTCTGGATCTTCACTGGGTAAATCATACATGGTGGGCAGGGTTTCTTTGGCCGGATGAGGGAGAATAACTTTTTTAAATGAGGGTTTGGCAACAGACATGAGATCACCTCAATTTTTGTCCGACTGATGAGTTTGATCTTAGCAAGGGAGTAGGGAGTAGGGAGTAGGGAACAGGGAACAGGAAACAGGGAACAGGGAACAGGGAACAGGGAACAGGAAAGAGAAAAATCCTGTGTACCTCAGGTGCGACCCGTGGCGAATTTAATTCTTAATGGGTCAAGCGCACCTAATAGTTATGAAAAACGCTGTTCCGATTCCCGATGCCCGACTCCCGACTCCCTACTCCCTACTCCCTACTCCCTACTCCCTACTCCCTACTCCCTACTCCCTACTCCCTTTGCTCTATAATGAAATGATAAATAAACCAAAAAACAACTACCAATATCATGCTGGATTGGTTAGCAGTTTGGGGAATTCCTAGTGCTGGTGGCTATCTGGCCAAGGAAGTGATTGGTCTTTTGGCCAAAGAGGCTCTAGAAGACTACACCAAAGACTTCTTCAAAGAATCCATCAAAGAGTATACGGGATTATCGGATCAAAATACCCAGAAAAAAACTTTTTGGTAAAGCCTTAAAATAATTTATGGCTTTAGTGGAAGAAGAATTGGAAGATGCTGATTTATCTAAGCAAGAATTAAAACAGTATAGTAAACCTCTCAATCAGTATATTAAACATAAATCCATTAAAGCTATCCTGGGCAGTGCGTTCAAGTATGGCTGTGTTGGCGTAGGGTGGCCAACGGCGAAGGAATAGATACCGATATATTAGCGAAGACTTAGATCGAGCTTGACTTATTAGAATTACCGGAAGGATTTGATTGACACTATGTATTATATTGGTAAAAGCTATATCAGAAAAGTAAAAAAGAATAACAATGATAAAGTAAAAAATACTATTCGAAAATTCGATCAGTTACGGCCTATCCGAGATTACCCAACCTTGGAAGCGATCGCAAAAAACACTAAACCAGAAATTACCCCAGATGTTGACTTAACGAAATATCAGGAAGCACTCCTAGAGAGCTACGGTAATGTCAAATTGGATAGTTTGGATACTAGTGGCTGTGCTTATAATGAACTAAAACTCTGGAATATATTTATTCCCCAAAATGTGCAAGAGGTTCATGACTTGATGCCGGAGGCGATTCATGAACTGCCTAAGGATGATGATCGAAAACTGCAAGAGAGTGGTGAACTAGATCACGACATTGACCAAAAGGAGTTGCAACGAGCTAAAGAGGTTTATTATCAACAGCCAATTCAATCCATATTGGATGTGATCAAGAACTCTCAAGGCTATCGGTATTTGGTGGTTTTAGGAGACCCAGGCTCTGGTAAATCTACCTTGCTCCAGTATTTAGCATTGGAGTGGGCAAGAACCGATCTAACTACTGAAAGTTCTCTACGGATTCCGTTACTGATTGACTTACCCACTTATATCCGGAATCGCGATAGTGGACAGTGTCAGGATTTTTTGGAATTCTGCCATCAAAGTAGTGAAACGATATGTCATCTGAATCAAAATAAACTTGATGATCACTTAAAGGCTGGTAAAGTCTTAGTTATGTTTGATGGCTTGGATGAACTGTTTGAGCCAGGGAAACAAGAAGATGTCATTACTGATATTCATCGCTTTACGAATAAGTATCCTAAGGTACAAGTAATTGTGACATCTCGGGTAATTGGTTATAAACCTCAACGGCTACGGGATGCTGAATTTCGTCATGTTATGCTCCAAGACTTGGAGTCGGAACAAATTCAAACGTTTATCGAGCAGTGGCATGAGTTAACCTATACTGATCAAGTCGATAAAGTTAGGAAACAGGAGCGCTTACAAAAAGCCATTAAGACATGCTCTCGGATTCTAAAACTGGCGCAAAATCCCCTATTACTAACGATGATGGCAATCCTGAACCACAATCAAGATTTGCCTCGTGACCGCTCTGAACTCTATAACCAATCTTCTCGCTTACTGCTCCATCAATGGGATGTGGAACTAGCATTACTAGAAGATAATGGTGTTGAGCCGAAGAGGATTGATTATCAAGATAAGCAACAGATATTGGGAAAAGTGGCATATTTCATGCAGGGTAATCAAGGGGGATTAGCGGGAAATCTGATTAGTGGGGAAGATTTAGAACGGATTATCAAAGAGGAGCTGAAGTTACGGGAGGTTAGGAATCCTAAAGCGGTTGCTAAGGAAATGATTAATCAGTTGTGTTCCCGCAATTTTATCTTTTGTTCAATGGGAGCAGATTACTACGCTTTTGTGCATCGGACATTTTTGGAATATTTCTGTGCTCGGGAATTTGTCAGGAAATTTGAGAAAAAGCAGGAGATTTCCCTAGCACAGTTGAAAACTGAGGTATTTGGTAAGCACTGGCGGGATGAATATTGGCATGAAGCTCTGCAGTTGGTTGTGGGCATGATTGATTCCCACAAAGGTGGAGAGATTATTGAGTATTTGATGGCACAAGGTGGAGTAGAGGATGATTTTAATAATTTATTTCTGGCAGGGGATTGTTTATCTGAGGTTAGGAATCGGTATGAGATTAAATCAACAAATATTAGATTACTGAATCGCGTCAAAGACTTAATTCATGATGATCTAAATTCTACTGATAACAAGTATAGAGATGAGGCCAACTTACTCCGTGATATTCGCATTAAAGGTGTTGTAGCAGTAGCCACCCATTGGCAAGACCACCGAGATAGCTTAGCCCTACTTAAAAAATTGGCTCGCTCTGATGCTGATTTTTGGGTGCGAGTTAGAGCAATTGAACAGTTAGCTAAAAGTTACAAAGACCACCGAGATAGCTTAGCCCTACTTAAAAAATTGGCTCGCTCTGATACTGATTTGTGGGTGCGAGCTACAGCAATTGAACAGTTAGTTCAAGGTTACAAAGACCACCCAGATACCTTAGCCCTACTTAAAGAATTGGCTCGCTCTGATACTGATTCGTGGGTGCGAGTTAGAGCAATTGAACAGTTACTTCAAGGTTACAAAGACCACCCAGATACCTTAGCCATACTTAAACAATCGGCTCGCTGTGATACTGATTCAGAGTTGCGAGTTAGAGCAATTGAAGAGTTAGCTAAAGGTTACAAAGACCACCCATATACCTTAGCCCTACTTGAACAATCGGCTCGCTGTGATACTGATTCGGAGGTGCGATGTAGAGCAATTAAACAGTTAGTTAAAACTTACAAAAACAACATAGATACCTTAGACATACTTCAAGAATTGGCTCGCTATGATAAAGATTCCTGGGTGCGATCTACAGCAATAGAACAGTTAGTTAAAGCTTACAAAGACAACCCAGATACCTTAGCTTTACTTCAAGAATTGGCTCGCTCTGACCAAGATTGGCAGGTGCGATGTAGAGCAATAGAACAGTTAGCTAAAGGTTACAAAGACGACCAAGATACCTTAGCCCTAGTTCAAGAATTGGCTCGCTGTGATACTGATTCCGATGTGCGATGTAAAGCAATAGAACAGTTAGCTAAAGGTTACAAAGACGACCAAGATACCTTAGCCCTACTTCAAGAATTGGCTCGCTATGATACGGATTCGTGGGTACGAATTACAGCTATTGAACAGTTAGCTAAAGGTTACAAAAACGACCAAGATACCTTAGCCCTACTTCAACAATGGGCTTGCTCTGATAAAGATTCGTGGGTACGAGTTACAGCAATTAAACAGTTAGCTAAAGGTTACAAAGACCACGGAGATACTTTAGCCCTACTTCAACGATGGGCTCGCTCTGATGCTGATTCGAGTGTGCGAGTTACAGCAATTGAACAGTTAGCTAAAGGTTACCAAGACCACCGAGATACTTTAGCCCTACTTCAACAATGGGCTCGCTGTGATCAAGATTGGCAGGTGCGAGTTACAGCAATTGAACAGTTAGCTAGAGGTTACCAAGACCACCCAGATACCTTAGCCCTACTTCAAGAATCGGCTCGCTGTGATACTGATTCGGATGTGCGATGTACAGCAATTAAACATTTAGCTAAAGGTTGGAAAGACCAGCCTTGGTTATTTGAATTTTTATGTAATCGCGTAGCGCCTATTTCAGAGCATCGCACTCTCCATAAACCGTTTGACCGTAAGGAAGACTGGGATGAAAATCCTCGACAAGTAGCTCTTAATGCCATCCTGGAATATTATCCTAACCATTCCGAAACCCGATCCTTATTAAAGGATAGAGCAAAGCATGACCCCGATCCTCAACTGCGGAAGTTTGCTAAGGAGAATTTAGAATGAAGAATGAAGAATTTAGAATGAAGAATTTAGAATGAAGGCGTAGGGTGTGTTAGGGACGGGCTCGCCAAGACGCAAGCCATAGCAAGTGTTGAGATAGTCCGTCCCGTAACGCACCATCAGGTCAAAGTGATTGCCTTTTGTCTATAATGATAGATAAAATAAAAAATAACTACCAATAAGATGCTGGATTGGTTAGCAATTTGGGGACTTTCTAGTGCTGGTGGCTATCTGGCCAAGGAAGTAATTGGTCCGTTGGCGAAAGAAGCTCTAGAAGACTACACGAAAGATTTTTTCAAAGAGTCTATCAAAGAGTATACCGGACTATCGGATCAAAATACCCAGAAGAAACTCTTCGGTAAATCCTTAAAAGAATTTATGGATTTAGTGGAGGAAGAATTGGAAGATGCTGATTTATCTAAGCAAGACGTAAAACAGTATAATAAAACCCTCAAGCAGTATATTAAAAATCAATCCATTAAAGCTATCCTAGGAAGTGCGTTTAAGGATCGCTGTAAACGAATAGATACCGAAAAATTAGATAAGACTTGGATTGAGCTTGACTTATTACCATTACCAGAAGGATTTGATTGGCACTATATTGGTAAACGGTATCTCAAGGAAGTAAAAACCATTATTCGGGAATCCGATGATTTACGGCCTATCCGGGATTCCCAAACCTTGGAAGCGATCGCAGAAAACACGAAAGCAGGAATTACCCCAGATTTTGACTTAAGGGAATATCAAGAAGCACTCCTAGAGAGCTATGGTAATGTTAAATTAGATAGTTTAGATACTAGTGGCTGTGCTTATAATGAACTAAAACTTTGGAAGATATTTATCGCCCAAAATGTGCGAGAGGTTCATGACTTGATGCCGGAGGCGATTCATGAGCTGCCTAAGGATTATTATCAAAAACTGCTAGAGAGTGGTCAACTAGATAAGGAAATTGACCAAAAGGAGTTGGAAGACGCTAAAGAGCGTTATTATCAACAGCCGATAAAATCCGTATTGGATGTAATTAAGGAATCACAAGGCTATCGCTATTTGGTGGTTTTAGGAGACCCAGGCTCTGGTAAATCTACGTTGCTGCAATATTTAGCATTAAATTGGGCAAGAACTGATATAACTACTGACAGTTCTGTACTAATTCCCTTACTGATTGAATTACGCACCTATATCCGGAATCGCGATAGTGGACAATGTAATAACTTCTTGGAATTCTGCCATCAAAGCAGTGGAGCGATATGTCATCTCAATCAACATGACCTTGATCAGCAGTTAAAAGCTGGTAAGGTGTTAGTTATGTTTGATGGCTTGGATGAAGTGTTTGAGCCAGGGAAACGAGAAGATGTGATTACGGATATTCATCGCTTTACTAATACCTATCCTAAGGTACGAGTAATTGTGACATCTCGGGTAATTGGTTATAAACCCCAACGGCTAAGGGATGCTGAATTTCGTCATCTTATGCTCCAAGACTTGGAGTCGGAACAAATTCAAACCTTTATCCAGCAGTGGCATGATTTAACCTTTACTGATCAAGCCGATAAAGTTAGGAAAAGGGAGCGCTTACAAAAGGCAATCAAGACATCCTCCCCGATTCGACAATTGGCGCAAAATCCCCTATTACTAACGATGATGGCAATCCTGAATCGCAATCAAGACTTGCCTCGTGACCGCTCTGAACTCTATAACCAATCCTCTCGATTACTGCTCCATCAATGGGATGTGGAACGAGCATTACTAGAAGATAATCGTGTTGACCCGAAGACGATTGATTATAAAGATAAGCAACAGATACTAGCCAAACTAGCATATTTCATGCAGGGCAATCAAGCAGGATTAGCAGGAAATCTGATTAGTGGCGAAGATTTAGAACGGATTATCAAAGAGGAGCTGAAGTTACGGGAAGTTACTAATCCCAGAGCGGTTGCTAAGGTAATGATTAATCAGTTGCGCACCCGCAATTTTATCTTGTGTTTCATGGGAGCCGATTATTACGCTTTTGTGCATCGGACATTTTTGGAATATTTTTGTGCTTGGGAATTTGTCAGAAAATTTGAGAAAAAACAGGAGATTTCCCTAGAACAGTTAAAAACTGAAGTATTTGGTAAGCACTGGCGGGATCAATCTTGGCATGAAGTGCTGAGATTGATTGTGGGCATGGTTGATTCTAAGAAAGGTGGAGAAATTATTGAGTACTTGATGGCACAAGATGGAGAAGGATATAAATTTAATAATTTATTTCTGGCAGGGGATTGTTTGTCTGAGGTTAGGAATCGGTATGAGATTAAATTAACGGATGATAGATTACTGAATCGTGTCAAAGACTTAATTGAGTATGCTCAAAATACCAAAAGATTCAGTCATACTAATATTTGCGCTAACGCTGTTGTAGCAGTAGCCACCAATTGGCAAAACCACCCAGATATCTTACCCCTACTTCAACAATGGGCTCGCTCTGATAAAGATTTGTGGGTGCGAGATACAGCAATTAAACAGTTAGCTCAAGGTTACAAAGAGCACCGAGATACTTTACCTCTACTTCAACAATCCGCTCGCTCTGATAGTGATTCGTGGGTGCGACGTACAGCAATTAAACAGTTAGCTCAAGGTTACAAAGACCATCGCCATACCTTAGCCCTACTTCAAAAATCGGCTCGCTCTGATAAAGATTCGTGGGTGCGACGTACAGCAATTTACCAGTTAGCTCAAAGTTACAAAGACCAACCAGATACTTTACCCCTACTTCAAGAATCGGCTCGCTCTGATAGTGATTCGTGGGTGCGAGGTACAGCGATTGAACAGTTAGCTCGAGATTACAAAGACCACCGAGATACCTTACCCCTACTTCAACAATCCGCTCGCTCTGATAAAGATTCGTCGGTGCGAGGTACAGCAATTAAACAGTTAGCTCAAGGTTACAAAGACCATCGAGATACTTTACCCCTACTTCAAGAATCGGCTCGCTCTGATAAAGATTCGTCGGTGCGAGCTACAGCAATTGAACAGTTAGCTCAAGGTTACAAAGACCAGCAAGATACTTTACCCCTACTTCAACAATGGGCTCGCTCTGATAAAGATTCGTCGGTGCGAGGTACAGCAATTAAACAGTTAGCTCAAGGTTACAAAGACCATCGAGATACTTTACCCCTACTTCAAGAATCGGCTCGCTCTGATAAAGATTCGTCGGTGCGAGCTACAGCAATTGAACAGTTAGCTCAAGGTTACAAAGACCAGCAAGATACCTTAGCCCTACTTCAACAATGGGCTCGCTCGGATAAAGATTTGTTGGTGCGAGGTACAGCAATTGAACAGTTAGCTGAAGGTTACCAAGACCACCAAGATACTTTACCCTTACTTCAACAATGGGCTCGCTGTGATAGTCATTTTTTGGTGCGAGGTACAGCAATTTACCAGTTAGCTGAAGGTTACAAAGACCACCAAGATACTTTACCCCTACTTCAACAATCGGCTCGCTGTGATAGTCATTTTTTGGTGCGAGGTACAGCAATTAAACAGTTAGCTCAAGGTTACAAAGACCATCGAGATACTTTACCCCTACTTCAAGAATCGGCTCGCTCTGATACTGATTTGTTGGTGCGAGCTACAACAATTAAACAGTTAGCTCAAGCTTGGCAAGACCATCGCCATACCTTAGCCCTACTTCAAGAATCGGCTCGCTCTGATTTCAATTCCAGGGTGCGACTTCAAGTACTTGAACAGTTAACTCAAGGTTGGCAAGACCATCGCCATACCTTAGCCCTACTTCAAGAATGGGCTCGCTCTGCTCCTGATTTGAATCTGCGAGATCTCTTAATTGAACAGTTAATTCAATGTTTGCAAGACCACCCATATCTCTTACCCCTACTTGAAGAAGAATCGGCTCGCTTTGATCCTGATTCGGATCTGCGAGATCAAGTAATTGAACAGTTAATTCAAGGTTGGCAAGACCATCGCCATACCTTAGCCCTACTCCAAGAATGGGCTCGCTCTGATCCTGATTCGAGGGTGCGAGCTACAGCAATTAAACAGTTAGCTCAAGGTTGGAAAGACCACCCATATATCTTACCCCTACTTGAAGAATGGGCTGGCTCTTATCACTATTCATTTGAACAGTTAGCTGAAGGTGGGCAAGACCAGCCTTGGTTATGGGAATTTTTATGCGATCGCACTCGCCATGACCCCTTTGAGCATAAGGGACAAAGGACATACAATCCTCGAAAAATAGCTCTTGAGGCCATCCTCAAATATTATCCTAACCATTCCCAAACCCGGTCTTTATTGCAAGATAGAGCAGAGCATGACCCTGATCCTAAACTGCGGAAGTTTGCTAAGAATAATTTATAATGAAGAATTAATAATTAAGAATTGGGAATTATACATTCAGCCTTCAGCCTTCAGCCTTCAGGCTGAAGCTGATAACTAAAAGTTGTTCGCGTAGGGTGCGCGTAGCGCTTAAGCTGATAACTAAAAGCTGTTCGCGTAGTGCTAATCGCTGATAGCTGATAGCTGATAGCTGATAGCTGATAGCTGAAAAGTGATAGCTTACATAAAAACTCAGACAGCTGTTAAATCTCATCGGGATTAATACCCATCTGTCGTAACCGTTCTGCTAGTTGTTCAGCTCGTTGTTGAGCTAGTTCTTTCTGTTGGCGTTCAAGTTCAGCTCGTTGACTTTCCTGTTGAGCTTGTTGTTGAGCCAGTTCTTTCTGTTGGCGTTCTTGTTGAGCTTGTTGTTGAGCCAGTTCTTTCTGTTGACGTTCAATTTCAGCTCGTTGGTGTTCAAGTTCAGCTCGTTCTGCGTTAGTGGCAATCGAATTTTCCTGTTGATCATACCAACGTAGCCACAACCGATTTAATCCCCGATATTCCCCACGCCATAGCCCTATACCCAATTGCAACTCAGGGATCCAAAATTTAGAATTGTCTATGGTTTGGAGTTGATAGCTGCCGCCTTCTAACTTAAAAATTCGCAATTCATTGCTGACTCGATCGAAGGTAACATAGTAGGGAATGGCTAAAATTTGCTCGTACACTTCCCATTTGGTGGGTGGTTCTCCTGTTCCTTGACTGTAACCCAGGTCTTCATCTAGTGTACTCGGAGATAGAAATTCTATGGCAACAATCGGTCTCACCTCTTCTTGCCAAATCACATAACTCATTCTGAGGTCTCGTCCCTCGTAGAATCGAGAAACCCCTACTACGGCAAACCAGTCCGTTCGTTTGTACCAAGTAGTATGGTTCGGGTCGTAATACAAAAATAAATCAGTGGCTACAAAAACGCGATCGCTCTCATAATTCGCAGGACAAAACGTCTCACTACACAGTTGTGCTTGCCAAAGATGAAATTCGTCCGGCAAACCGGGTTCCCCAACAATTTCACTGGGTAAATCATACATGGTGGGCAGGGTGTCTTTGGCCGGATGGGGGAGAATAACTTTTTTAAATGAGGGTTTGGCAAGTGACATGAGATGACCTCAATTTTTGTCCGACTGATGAGTTTGATCTTAACAACTGTCGGTAAGCATTAAGCCGTCAGCTGTCAGCCATCAGCTGTCAGCCATCAGCTGTGCTCCCTGTTCCCTGTTCCCTGTTCCCTGTTCCTAGTTAATGAAGCGCTTCCCTAACCAAAATCACAGTACTATCAACACCCCGTGCGATCGCTTCTGGAATATTGCCATGGATCGCTTGCTCCAATAATCCCTCTCGACTAGCTCCGATCACGACTACATCATACTTTTGAGCCTTGGCTAAACGAATTAAAGCATCAGAAACAGAATAGGAACGGATTGGAATTGATGCCACATCACAAATACCTTTGAGTTGCTGTTTGAGGAAATAGGTAGCTTTTTCCAAGCTAGTCATTACAGGTTCCCCAGCTTGAGGGTTAAAAACCTGAGTTACTACGATTTGCTCTGCTTTAGCAAGGGTTGCTAGTATCGGAATTAATTGTAGGGCACGGCTAGAATTCGGTCCACCAGCAATGGGGATTAACCAACGCTTCCAGGTCTTAGCTAGTGAACCGTACTTAGCAGATTTAACATCTTTTACTACTTCCTTGCCTTGGGGTAATTTCAGCAAGACTAAATCACAGGGAGCTTGTCGAATCAAGGTATCGATAATATTACCAAAAATCTGATTAGGACTATTAGATGGTGCTCCTTTCCATCCCATCAAAATCAGATTAATATGTCGTTGTTTAATAGTTTCTAGAATTGCTTGAGCGGTATCGTGGGATATCCGGATTTGGGTGTGAACTGGCATTTCCCACCGTCGCCCTAGCCTTTCCGCTTGCCTTAGCAATCTGCGACTTTTAGTAGTATCAACTGCTGTCTGAGCAGGACTAGTGCTGCGGGAGATAGGTATTACCTGCAAACACTCAAGTTCATAGTCGCGATCGCGGCCAATAGCAGTAGCTATTTCCAACAATACTGGTGCTGATTGGGGATTAGCTAAGGGAACCAACATTCTTCCACTACCGGTAGCTGGAGCGCGAGTATAATAGACGCCATAGGAGGGATCAGGACTTGGTCCTAGCTGCTCTTTTTCCCCACTAAGTTGGTTAGCTTCAGCACGAATAATATCACTAAAGGTAATGATTCCAACTAACTTTCTACTTTCTAGAACAGGTAAGCGATTGAGTTGATAACGATTAAGAATGTAGAGAACGTGGCTTAAAGTATCATTGTGTCTAACTGTTATCGGTTGTAGAGTCATCACCTCTTTTATATGGATATTCCCTGGCAGTCGGTCTCGGTTCTTGGCAATATCTTCCTGAGTAATGATCCCGACCAATTTACCCTGTTCAACTACTGGAAAGCCCCGATGACTAGAGTTACTAAAGGTCTGAATGGCTTGATCTAAAGTCATCTGACTCCCTAGGGTTTCTACCCGGCGCTGCATGATGTCAGATGCTTTCAAACCAACTAAGGTACTTTTATCCACCTTTACTTGAGGCAAGCTGTAGCCTTTCCTCTCCAACAAACGTTGATAGAGAGACCCTTTGGCTAATTGATCCGCAACTAGGTAGGAAACCACACAGGTGATCATTAACGGTAGGACTAGATTAAAGTCCGTTGTCATCTCAAAAACGATCAAAATCGCTGTGATTGGTACCTTGGAAACGGCACTAAAAAATGCTCCCATCCCTGCCAAGGCGTAGGTAATCGGATAACCTAATCCGAGCAGGTGATACTCACCGATGCCAACTAAATAGCCTAATGCGGAACCCAATACTAGGGAGGGATGAAACAACCCCCCTGGTGCTCCAGAACCATAAGCAATTATGGTCAGTAAGAAGTAGACTACAAAAGCAAGACAGGTAAATTTCCAGCCGACATTACCACTGAGCAACAACTCCCGCAAACCACTGTTGTTATGGAACTGCTTCGGTAGCAGTGCTACAATACATCCACTAAGCATTCCGGCTATACCAATCCGCAATGGTAAACTGAGCTTGAAGCGGTCGTAAAAATTCAGACTGGCCAGAATTCCCTGATTAAACAAAGCTGCTAGTAATCCAGCCAACACTCCTAACAATAAATAGAAGGGAATCTCACGAGCGTCAAAGGTGCTGGAAAAGTTGCTTAGTTCCCGATTAAGGTCTAGGGTCCCTCCACCCAATAGTCGGGAAACCACGGCACCAATAAAGGATGCTAGAATAGCACTACCTAGTGTTATATTAGATAAATCTGGTAACAGTTCCTCAAAGATAAAGGCTACACTAGCCAGGGGAGCATTAAACCCAGCGGCTAATCCAGCCCCAGCCCCAGCAGCAATCATTTGACGTCGGTGATCAGGAGAGGTGGGTACCCAGCGAGTCAATTGAGCTGCCAAAGCTGACCCAATATGAACGGTTGGGCCTTGCCGTCCCATGGTCATTCCTGCCGCCAGAGATAGGATCGTAGTGATCAACTTGACCGCAGCCACCCGTAAATTCATGGCGATGGGAAACCGAGCAAGGGCACCTTTGATCTGAGGTACGCCACTGCCAGTTGCCTCTGGTGCTATAAACTCAATCAGGAATCCGCACAGTAATCCTAAGCAGAGTCCAAAAGCGGGTAGGGCAAAGCTAGGGGGTAGGATCGCAGATGCTTGAAGCCGCCAACTCCCTAACCAGCCAATACTGTATTTGAGTAATACTGCTGAGAGTCCTGAGACCAATCCAATCAGACAGGCTTCGGCAAGGGCAAGACTTCTTTTCGGGATCAGCCATTGGGTAATGGGATTGATCATTGATTGATCATGAGTTAATTTTCATTAGTGATTATTCCTAGGTACTTTGTCGATACCAGGATAATTTCTGTAGTTACAACTGACCGACTAATTACTAGAGGTTACCGATAGTCCTTCCACAATTAGAGAAGGTGTGTAGATGCTATCCTGCCATTCAGCATCATCACCAAGTAGCACTAATTGCTTAAGGGTGTTGTAGACATTCCCAGCTACCATGGTGTCTTTGACTCGACCAATAATTTTTCCTTGTTGCACCCGATAGCCTAACTCAACATTGACGGAAAAGTCACCAGAGATGCCAGCACTACCCCCAAGAATCTGGTCTATGACTAATCCTTCGTCTAATTGCCCAATTAAGTCATTGAGTGACCCTTGGCCTGGTTTAATCAGTAAGTTGACTAGATCAGGGGTTGGGTAGCTGCCTAGGCTAGGGCGAAATCCATTGCCTGTTGTGCCAGTTCCGAGTAGGCGACCGGTAGTGCGATCGCAAAAAAACTGTTGCAATTGCCCTTCACTGATAAATACGAGGGATTGGGTAGGGGTGCCTTCATCATCAAAGGGACAAGTGTAGGGAAATTCAGGATTGGGTTGTTGAAACAGGGTCAGGTTTTTTGAGGTAACCACCTGACCTAGACTATCACTCCAGGGGGTGGCTTTTTCAAGTACCCGTTTTCCATTTAAGGCTGCTTCCACAGTGCCCCATAGCAAATCCGCTGCTTTAGAGGTCAACAAAATTGGCACACGACCACTGGGAGTAGAGACATTTTCCGTTGCCCAGTTGAGCCGTTGTAAGATTTGGTCTAGGACTTTTTTAGTGTTTAGGCTTTCTTTAGGCTCAGATGGGGTTAATCGAATTTCTGTACTATCACCAACACTTAAAAAGTCTTCACCCCTAACCCATTCAACCCCAAGGAAATAACTGAGACTAGTGTCAGTGTAAGAGCAATGTAATCCTTCGGAGTTAATTAGGCTAGTGGTTTCTGACTCCCATTCCGACTCAGCGCTACACAACACTTCTGGGTAGGCATCGCGAATTAATGCGATCGCATCCGAGCCCATTGTTACTAGTTCTTCTATCGGTATAGTTTCTGGTGAATCGGAATAGTTAGCGCTAGGGCCATCAGC
This sequence comes from Moorena sp. SIO3H5, assembly GCF_010692395.1. GTDB lineage: Bacteria > Cyanobacteriota > Cyanobacteriia > Cyanobacteriales > Coleofasciculaceae > Moorena. The sequence goes on along the minus strand of NZ_JAAHHS010000179.1, from coordinate 530 downwards.
CAGTTCTATGGATTCCGGTTCATTGAGTGCAGTCATGGCCATTGCCCGGTCTACTAAATCTTGGGCTGCCACTGCTCCATAGCCCACTGCTAGTCCTGGACGTCCGTCTCGCCATAACCGTAGCGCTGTGCCTTCCGATTGACTACTTTCGATTTGTTTGAGCCGATTCGCTTCAAAAAACACAGGACGAGAAAGCGTCTGGGACTGATAAACCTCTGCACTAGTCGCTCCTGATTTAGCTGCTAAGTCTAACAGTTGTTCAGCTTGCAGCTCTTGGGGTCTAGTTTCAGCACTCATATTGCAAAGGGAGTAGGGAGTAGGGAGTAGGGAGTAGGGAGTAGGGAGCAGGGAGCAGGGAGCAGGGAGTAGGGAGTAGGGAGTAGGGAGCAGGGAGTAGGGAGTAGGGAGTAGGTAATAAAAATTACTCACAATTTATTTTTAGCTTCTGCCTTCTGCCTTTTGCCTTTTGCCTTTTGCCTTTTGCCTTTTGCCTTGCCCGTAGCGCTATAACTCCCGGCATAGCCAAAATC
>NZ_JAAHHS010000178.1 GCF_010692395.1 Moorena sp. SIO3H5 | reverse complement strand
GCAAAATTGAATCCTAAACTCTAAAAGTAGTAGGGTGCGTTAATAACGCACCCTGTAAGTCTTGTAAGCAATCCTAAACAGTATGACTAAAAAGTATGACCAGTAATGTAAAAGTGCTAGAAAGGGATACTCTAGAGATCAAGTCGAAACAGCCAAGATTTGGACTGCCATCTAAATTGGTAGGTTTAGCCTTGGCGATCAAAAAGTATTTCCCAGAAGCTATCAATAGCTTAAGGAAGGTTATTGGTAATCGAATCAGACTCTTAGAAAGAGCGGAAATGCTGGCAGATGCTACCAGTTTCCAACGCACTGCAATTATTATGTCAGCTGTGAAACTTGGTGTTTTTGATTATCTGCACAAGCATCCCGGAGTGCCTGCTAATTTAGTAGCCAGGGATTTGAATCTTAATTTGATATCAACTGAGCGCTTGTTTAGGGTTTTAGAGAGCCTAGGTTATCTCAAAAGTACCCAAAATAACAAAAATAATGATCATCAAGTTTTGGGGTATGTTAACACCCAAATTACTAAGAATTATTTGGTTAAAGAAAGTCCAAGTTATTTGGGAGATTATTACAATCTAGTCTCTCAGACATGGTCATCCTGGTTATCATTAAACTTCACTATCCAAACCGGCAGCTCAAACCAGGAGATGGATTTGTTTAATGGTAATGATGAAACCCTTTATGAGTACTATGCATTTGCTAACGAATATCTGAAAGAACCCTCCCGAGAATTATTCACTAAAATTCCTCTTGATCAGGTTAATAGAATTATTACTGGCGAAGTGGGGATTACCTTTATAGGCAAGCTATTGGAACGCAAGCCTGATGTAGAATTTGTACTAGCAGGATTGGAAAATCAAATTGATTTTTTAGAGCAACTTTTAACCAAGTATCCTTTACCTAAATCTCCGGAAGAGATTATTATATCTCCCGAGGGAAACGCTTTGTCTGACCAATGGGGTGCTAACGAAGAGTATGATATCGTCTTTTTGTTTAGAAAATTGTCGTACAGCGATTATGGTAGCCAGTTTATCAAAAAATCTTTTCAGGTTTTGAGACCAAAGGGTATGGTGATTATCCTGGAACCTACCACTGACAGTTTAGTTCCTTCACCATCATTTTTGCCAGAATTAGAAATAATGGATTTATTGATTGGCGGAGTTAAAGCTCCCCCGCTTTACTCCACCGATAAAATTGTTAACCTCTTAAGAGAAGTAGGCTTCATGAAAACTGAAGTGGTGTCTACCCAAAAGGGCAGCTTTTTATTTGTAGTAGGTTGGAAGAATTAATCAGGGATTGTCTATAATAATATCCCCTTGATTTCCGTCTTGAGTAGTGACAAAATAAGTGATTGGTCATCCCAAAAATTATTGCTATAAATTAGCAATAGTACTATGATACCCCCTGTTTATTGATTTTTGCCCTTACCCTGTTTTTCTTAATTGCCAAACATACTGATAATTGATCATTAGTAACTAGAAATTATGTGACTTAAATAAGTTATGTAAATATAAATTAAGAAATATCTAGTAAAGAGCGTTCGCGCAGCGTGGCCAATCCCGTAGCGTGGCCCAAAGGCCAAGGCCAATCCCGTAGCGTGACCTACGGCCAATCGCCAAGTGTTGTCGTTCATTGAGGTAAACAGTCCTGTAATTCAAGAAAGCCTTATATGTTAGTCATTCCCTGCCCTGCTAACCTCTTTGATGAGCCTAAAGAGTTACATCAATTTCTCTTAGCCTGCCAGAAAAAATCTCAAAAACAAGGTATTGCCAAAATAGCCAGTATTTCTCAAGAAATCCCCCCCATGGATCCACTGGCAGTTTTTCAGGCAATTCGGGATAGAGCCGCCCCTTTTGCCCCCACGCCCGAGCCCCTAAACTTCTATTTTGAAAATAGAAGTAATCAAGAATCAATTGTTGCTATTGATGCGGCTGTCTCCCTTAAGTTAGCTGGTGAGCAACGCTTCTATAAAGGGCAACAATTTATCGACTCATGTCTAGCTAACACCATGATTAGTGGTGAAATAGAGCAGCGATTGGCTGGACCTCACTTCTTCTCTAGCTTTACGTTTTTTGGTGACAATCTTAATAGTAATAACCCTTTCCCATCTGCCACTATTTTTCTACCCCGTTGGCAAATTTCACTTTGTAAAAGCCGATGTGTAGTAGTGGCTAATCTTGAAATAAACTCTCAAGTTAATCTGGATGGGCTGGTCGAAAGCGTAGGTCGGGAATTCAAACTAATTACCTCTTCTGGTCGTCTCCTTTACTGTTTTACTGGTAAGGCTAACCATTATCAATGTCTCAAGCAAGATTCAGAAAAAGCCAAAGACTTCAAATTATCGGTTTCATCAGCCTTAAAATCTATCCAAGCCAATCAATATAGCAAAATTGTCCTTTCCCAAGCCGTGGATGTCGTCTCACCAAAACCGTTTAATCTGGTTAATTCTCTGGACAATTTGCGCCAGAATTACCCAGATTGCTATATTTTTTCCATCAGTAACGGCCAAGGCAAAAACTTTATTGGCGCTAGTCCTGAACGTCTGATTAGTATTTACGATCATCAGTTAGTGACAGATGCTTTAGCAGGGTCTGCACCACGAGGTCAAACCCCAGCTGAAGATGCGGATTTGGCGAACCAATTACTTAGTAGTGAAAAAGACAGACGTGAACATAACGCAGTGAGTGAATTTATTATCCAACGTCTTTCTCAACTGGGTTTGGAACTGGATTTTTCGCCATCTCCCCAACTGCTGAAACTATCGAATATTCAGCATTTATGGACTCCGATTAAGGCAGCATTACCAGCTGATGTCAATCCCCTAGATATTATAGCGAAACTGCATCCTACTCCAGCAGTAGCTGGTGTTCCTACCAAAATTGCTTGTGAGCAAATCCGACACTACGAAACCTTTGACCGTTCTCTGTATGCTGCTCCCCTCGGATGGATAGATTATCAAGGCAATAGTGAATTTATCGTTGGGATTCGGTCTGCTTTGATAGCAGGTAATCACGCTCGACTCTACGCTGGTGCTGGAATTGTTGCTGGTTCTGATCCTAATAAAGAACTTGCAGAAATTAACCTTAAGCTAATGGTGCTTCTTAAAGCATTATCTTAAGGCATTAGTTTAACCCTGTGTTCATTGGTGGTTAGTGTTTGAGAATCACTTCCAATAATTTTATTATAAATTATAATAATAAGGTTGATTATAGCTATGATGTACACAGATTTTTTTCCCTCTTGCGTCTTGCCTATTGCTAGCATGCCTATTGCTAGCATGCCTGCTCCGAAGTCCCTGCTCCCTGCTCCCTAAAACCTAGAACAAAAGTACCTCACAGAATTAATAACTGCTATAAATGGGATATCAATTTAACTATGAGTTAAGAGGAAACCGAGAGCAACCACGGATTCTTTTTTGCCATGGATTCATGGGTAGTAGCCAGGAATTTGATGAAACAATATCATTACTTTGTGAGGAATTTTGTTGTCTAGCTGTTGATTTACCTGGTCATGGTAAGACCAAAGTTTTAGGTGAGGATGAGTGCTACAGGATGTCAAACACTGCTCACGCCTTAAAGAACTTACTAGAGCAGTTAAACTTTGAACCATGCTTTTTAGTTGGCTATTCTATGGGAGGTCGATTGGCTCTCTACATGACCCTTCATTTCCCCCAATGTTTTAGTAAAGTAGTACTCGAATCAGCATCTCCAGGGCTAAAGACTGAAGAAGAACAATTAAAACGCCGTCAACGAGATTGGCAAATTGCCGAAAAATTGGAAACTGACGATTTATTGACCTTCTTATCAAATTGGTACAATCAGCCTCTGTTCACCTCCCTCAAGCAGCACTCTAACTTTGAACAGATGATCAATATTCGACAACAAAATCATCCTCTAGAATTAGCTAAATCTCTGCGTCATATGAGTACAGGATGCCAACCATCTCTGTGGGAATCACTTCCTAATAATCAAGTACCTTTGCTTTTGCTAGTTGGAGACTATGATCATAAATTTAAATCAATTAACTCAGAAATAGTAACACTTTGTCCAGAAGCTCAGTTAAACGTCATTGCTGATTGTGGACATAACATCCATTTTGAGAACGTCAATGAATTTGTTAAAAATGTCAGAGATTTTTTTAGGGAGTAGGGAGTAGGGAGTAGGGAGTAGGGAGTAGGGATTAGGACAGTCAACCGTAAACAAAATCGAATCAACATTTACAATATTCGAATTAAATGTTGATTAAGATAACTCAATGCCTATTGATTTTCGCAACACCAATAGCCTCTGGGCTTCCATCTTGGTAGAAACCCTACAGCGCTTGGGATTGACCACAGCAATCATCTGTCCAGGGTCACGCTCAACCCCTCTAACTGTTGCGTTTGCTCAACACCCACAGATTGAGGCAATTCCAGTTCTCGATGAACGTTCAGCCAGCTTTTTCGCCTTAGGCATTGCTCGACGATCGGGAAAACCAGTTGTCCTGGTTTGTACCTCTGGCACGGCTGGGGCTAATTTCTATCCCGCTGTGATTGAAGCCAGAGAAAGCAGAGTACCACTATTAGTGTTGACTGCTGACCGTCCCCCAGAACTCCAAGATTGTCATTCTGGACAAACCATTGACCAAATCAAATTATACGGCAACTATCCCAACTGGCAAAGTACCCTAGCGGTACCTCAAGCTGATATCAGTATGCTCCGTTATCTACGGCAAACCGTAGTTCATGCTTGGGAGCGAGCCTGCTTTGGCAGCACTGCGCTAACACATTTTCCTACCCCTGGTCCAGTACACCTAAATCTACCCTTCCGTGACCCTCTCCCACCTATTCCCGACACAACCACTAACCCATTAAAATCCCAATTACAACCAGAAGAATTCTTGGCTCACTGTCAAGAACAAGCTGTAACTGACAACCTGCAACCTACAACTGACAACCTGCAACGTGGAATCGTTAAAGTCATACAACAGTGGCAAGAATCCGAGCAAGGAATAATTATCGCTGGTCCAGCTCAACCCCAAAATCCCAAAGACTATTGTAATGCGATCGCATCCTTGTCCAAAACCTTAAGATGGCCCGTACTAGCAGAAGGGCTCTCACCAGTAAGAAACTATTGCGACCTTAATCCCGATTTAATTTCCACCTATGACTTGATTCTACGTAATCCACGATTAGCGCAACAGCTAAAACCCACAATGGTTATTCACATCGGTGAACTACCGATTAGCAAACAACTGCGTGCTTGGTTGGATAAATGTCAACCGCGACGTTGGGTGATTGACCCTAGCCACCACAATCTCGACCCCCTCCATGGCAAAACAACTCATCTGCGGATGAGTGTAGAACAACTGGGCATATGGGTAAAGGAGTTGAAAGTTAACCAGTTGAAGGTTGAGAAGTTGAAGGTTGAAAAGTTGAAGGTTGAAGGTTCCAAGCTTGGCCAAAAGGCCACGCTACGCGAACAACCAGATAACCTGCAACCTGTAACCAATACCAACCTGCAACCAGATAACCTGCAACCAGATAACCTGCAACCTGCAACCCAACCTTACCTACAACAGTGGTGTGAGGCTGAAGCAAAAGTCAGGGCAAAGGTTGACAAAACAATGACTACCATGAGTCAGTTGTTTGAAGGCAAAGCAGCTTGGTTACTGTCCCAATGTCTACCACCGGAAACACCTCTATTTATTGCTAACAGCATGCCAGTCAGAGATGTGGAGTTCTTTTGGAAACCTGGTAACACAAGGATTCGACCTTGGTTTAATCGGGGCGCTAATGGAATTGATGGTACCTTATCAACAGCTTTAGGTATTGCCCATCGTAATCAAAGCAGTGTGATGCTAACGGGTGACTTAGCATTTTTGCATGACACCAATGGTTTCCTAATTAAAAACAAGTTTGTTGGTCATTTAACCATTATATTAATTAATAACAATGGTGGTGGCATTTTCGAGATGTTGCCCATTGCCAAATTTGACCCACCCTTTGAAGAATTCTTTGCCACACCCCAAGATGTCAATTTTTCATACTTGTGTCTGACTTATGGAGTAGAGCACCAGCTGATTCAATCATGGCAGGAGTTGAAGCAACGTTTAAACCCACTTCCTACCAAAGGCATTAGAGTTTTAGAATTGCCTACTGACCGTAGAAAAGATGCTAGTTGGCGTCAAGACTATTTTAAGTATATTTAATACTGATTTTTTGATTAGTAATTAACAGAAACTAGGCGATTTCTTCCTGCAAGTTTTGCCTGATATAGGGCTTTATCTGCCTCAGCGAATAAATGTTCTGGGGACGATTTTACTGAGGGAATCGTACTAGCACCCCCCAGGCTGACGGTAACAATGTCACTCACCAGAGAACCAGAATGAGGGATCGCCTGTTTGTAGAGTTTAGTCTCAATTGTCTCTGCTACCTGAATAGCACCTTGTATATCAGTGCTCGGCAACATTACCACAAATTCCTCACCCCCATAGCGAGCCACCAGATCCGCTGGACGCTTTGCTGCTTGACTAAGGATTTGAGCAACTTGTTTAAGACATTCATCTCCTGATTGGTGTCCATAAGTGTCATTGTAAAGCTTAAAAAAATCAATGTCACACAAAACTAAAGATAATGGTTTTTCTTCTCGTACCAGTCGAGACCATTCGTTGTTAAAATATTCGTCAAAGGCTCGGCGGTTGGCAACTTGGGTTAAGCCATCGATAGTAGCGAGGCGTGCCAACTGTTTATTGGCGATTTTTAACTGTTCCATTGTCCAACTTGATTCAATTAAACGACGTACTCTTCGTCGCAAAACTGCCCAGTTAATTGGCTTAGTTATATAATCTGTCGCACCGGCTTCAAACGCTCGTTCTACAGATTCCTCATCATGGAGGCCTGTAATCATTAGTATAGGAGGACATTGGGAAGCAAAGTTATCCTTCAATTTAGCACAGCAGGTAAAGCCATCAATTATGGGCATTCTGGCATCTAAAAGCACAATGTCTGGCAATTTCTGGTCACAGATATTCAAACATTGCTCACCGTTGCTAGCTTCAATGACTTTATATCCTTCCTTTGTCAAGCTACGACGTAGCACCAAGCGTAGGATCTTCTCATCATCAACCACGAGAACCTGAGGAGTTTTATTATTAAAGTTATTCAAGTCAGTATTATCCATTATTGCTGCTTGAGTCAGTAATGTATTTCTTATCGATAGTTCTTTGTTATCTTGGCTAGAAATTAATTGAAATTTTGATCGGTAATATCTGTTTAATCTAACCTAGGAGGATTAAATCTTCTAAAGATTAGTCTTCCTATAAACTCGTCACCCCTGAAACTGTTATGGCCGAATCCTTTACCTAAAAAGGATTTCGGCTTATTCAAGATCAATTAATGTAGACCGACGAACTTAGAAAGACTCCTGGATCTACTGCTAAGGCTAGTCGTGAGATAAGTTAACTTATTCAACAACAGTCAATTTTCCCCAGGCAGTGCTATTCCTAGTAAAATTAGAGAAACAGCCACGACTGAAGCCCTATTGTCAAGTACCCACTGAACTAATGGCACTTTCCTCGATCATTCGGACACTAGAGCACTCCCCTCTCACTAGTGAACTACTCACGAAACTAAATCGCCAACAGTCTCTATATCTGAATGGTATTCCGCGCTTGCCAAAGGGATTAGTAGCATCAGCCCTGGCCAAGGCAGACCAACGCCTTCTATTCGTAGTCTGTAGCACCCTAGAAGAAGCAAGTCGCTGGGCAACCCAACTCGAAGCCATGGGTTGGAATACAGTCCACTTATACCCCACCTCAGAAGCATCCCCCTATGAACCCTTTGACCCAGAGTCGGAAATGACCTGGGGACAAATGCAAGTATTGGCAGATTTGGTCGAAAGGTTGAAGGTTGACAGGTTGCCAGTTGAAAGTTCTGACTTACAACCTCCTAACGTTCAACGTTCAACTAATGGGATGGCTATTGTTGCCACTCAAGCAGCACTCCAACCTCACTTGCCCCCTGTCGATGCCTTTAAGCCCTACTGCCTTACCCTTAACCAGGGCATGACTTGGGATGGGAAGAACCTTGATGAAAAATTGGCACAGCTGGGTTATGAACGGGTTCCCCTAGTAGAAACAGAAGGTCAATGGAGTCGGCGCGGTGATATTGTAGATGTTTTCCCGGTAGCTTTAGAATTGCCAGTGCGCCTGGAATGGTTCGGGGATGAATTAGAGCAGTTGCGGGAGTTTGACCCGGCAACCCAGCGTTCCCTGGATAAAATTGACGGCATCGTGCTGACCCCCACGGATTTTGGTCACATTATTAGCCAAGTTCTGAGAACTTCAAAGGCAGAACTAATCCAATCTTATCTCTCACCTCAGGAGCAAGAATCTTTCGAAGAAGGTCAGTCTTTAGAGGGTAGCCGCCGTTTCTTGGGTATTGCCTTTGACCAGCCAGCATCTCTACTGGATTACCTGCCAGAAAATACCTTAATTGTGATTGATGAACCAGAGCAGTGTGCTGCCCATTGCGATCGCTGGGTGGAACATGCCCAAGAACAATTAGAGGAACTGAATAATTCCCTGCCCTGTCTCCATCGTTATTTTGATCATGTTATAGAGTTGAAGGTTAACCAGTACGAGGTTGTTCCCGAACAACCTACTAACCTTCAACCTACTAACCTTCCACCTACTAACCTTCCACCAATCCTGTATTTATCAGAATTGGTAGAAGAAAGTACCCAAAATGCTGTTAATCTGGCTAGCCGCTCTGTACCAGTAACACCCCACCAGTTTGCCAAACTAGCGGAAGTACTGCGAGAGCAAAGCGATCGCCGTTTCACTATTTGGCTGGTTTCTGCCCAACCTAGTCGTTCTGTTGCCCTGCTCCAAGAACATGATTGTCCTGCCCAGTTTGTCCCCAACCCTCGGGATTACCCAGCTATTGAGAAATTAAATATCCAGAGGACAGCGGTAGCAGTCAAATATTCGGGCTTAGCAGAACTAGAGGGATTTATCCTCCCTACTTACCGCATCGTGGTTGTTACTGACCGGGAGTTCTTTGGGCAGCATACCTTGGCAACTCCCAGTTATATCCGTAAGCGCCGCCGTGCTGCCTCCCAACAGGTTGACCCCAATAAGCTACGTCCAGGGGATTATGTGGTTCACAAGAACCATGGGATTGGTCAGTTCCTCAAGCTGGAAAAATTAAGCTTAAATAATGAAACTCGCGAGTATTTGGTGATCAAGTACGCTGATGGTTTGCTGCGGGTGGCAGCGGATCAATTGGGGGTACTATCTCGGTTTCGACATACAGGTACCGGTTTGCCTCAACTCCACAAGATGTCCGGTAAAACCTGGGAGAAAACCAAAAATCGCGTCCGTAAAAGTATTAAGAAAGTAGCGGTGGATTTGCTGAAGCTCTATGCCCAGCGAGCAAAGCAGTCTGGTTATTGCTTTCCACCGGATTCCCCTTGGCAGCAGGAATTAGAAGATTCTTTCCCCTACCAACCTACTCCTGACCAACTCAAGGCGATACAGGATGTGAAACGGGATTTAGAGAGCGATCGCCCTATGGATCGCTTAGTTTGTGGGGATGTGGGGTTTGGTAAAACAGAAGTGGCAATTCGGGCTATTTTTAAAGCTGTTACTTCTCACAAGCAAGTAGCTTTCCTTGCCCCAACCACTATCCTGACTCAGCAGCATTATCATACCATCAAAGAACGGTTTTCTCCCTACCCCATCAATGTCGGTCTACTCAACCGCTTTCGTACCCCCCAGGAAAAGCGTGATATTGTCCAACGCCTTAAAACTGGGGAGTTAGATGTGGTAGTAGGTACCCATCAGTTGCTGGGGAAGAGTGTACAGTTTCGAGAGTTAGGGCTGCTGGTGATAGATGAAGAACAGCGGTTTGGTGTCAACCAGAAGGAAAAAATTAAATCTTTCAAAACTCAGGTAGATGTATTGACCCTAAGCGCTACTCCCATTCCCCGTACCCTCTATATGTCCTTATCGGGGGTACGAGAAATGAGTTTAATTACTACACCACCCCCCTTACGGCGTCCCATTAAAACCCACTTATCTCCCTATAAACCAGAAGCTGTCCGCACCGCCATTCGTATGGAACTTGACCGAGGTGGTCAGGTATTCTATGTCGTACCTAGGGTTGAAGGGATTGAAGAGGTTGCTGCGGAACTCAGGGAAATGATCCTTGAGGCCAGAATCGCCATTGCTCACGGTCAGCTCGACCCAGCGCAATTAGAGTCAATTATGCTCACCTTTAGCAACGGTGAAGCAGATATCCTAGTGTGTACTACGATTATTGAATCTGGGCTAGATATTCCTAGAGTCAACACCATTTTGATCGAAGATGCTCACAAATTTGGTCTTGCCCAACTCTACCAATTGCGAGGACGAGTAGGTCGAGCTGGGATTCAAGCCCATGCTTGGTTACTTTATCCCAACCAGAAGGTACTCTCAGAAGCGGCCAAAAAACGCTTACGAGCAATTCAGGAATTCACTCAGCTCGGGTCAGGTTATCTGTTAGCAACCAGGGATATGGAAATTCGAGGGGTGGGGAATCTCCTAGGTGTAGAACAATCCGGTCAGATGGAAGCCATTGGCTTTGACCTGTACATGGAAATGCTGCAAGAAGCGATTAGGGAAATTCAAGGGCAAGAAATTCCCCAAGTAGATGATACCCAGATTGATCTTCAGATCACAGCCTTTATTCCCGCTGACTATATTCCAGATTTAGACCAAAAAATTAGTGCTTATCGAGCAGTAGCTGCAGCAGGCTCCCAGAAAGAGTTAACACAGATCGCAGCAGCTTGGAGCGATCGCTATGGTCCAATTCCCTCCGTTGCAGAGCAATTACTGCGGGTGATGGAACTAAAACAGTTAGGGAAGTCTTTGGGATTTGCCCGAATTCGACCTGAGGGTAAACAACACATTCTCCTAGAAACACCCATGGAGGAACCAGCCTGGAAGTTACTCCAAGAGAACCTCCCCCAACATTTGCGTCCGCGTTTTGTCTATTCTCCTGGTAAAGTTACGGTTCGTGGTTTAGGTCTGGTCAAGACCAACAAACAGCTAGAGAGCCTGATTGACTGGTTAGGCAAGATGCAAGGCGCACTGCCAGAACCTACTGTGCTTGGGTTACCCGAATCCTCAATCCCTAATGCCTATAACAGTCAACAGTCAACCAATTAGTTTTATCGAAAGTTCATAGTTTGATTGGTCTTTCTTCTTTTAAGCTTTACCAAACCTTTCCCTGGTATTTTTATGCTTGAAATAAGGATGGCTTTTAGCTGAAAGCTGATTAAGAATGGCTGATAGCACCTCAAGTAGCGTGGTCATTCCCGTAGCGTGGCCATTCGCTTAACTTGACCAAGGCTGAATGCTGAAAGCTTACTTAATAAGTTAAGTGGTAACACTTGAGCTCATGTCCAGTTGTTTTGGTAGTGTTCATCTTTGATGAGCTTTTTGGTAATAGGTAAGAGCTGTGGAATAATCTCAATTACCAATTACTAATTCCCAATTACCAATTACCAATTACCAATTACCAATTACTAATTACACAAGCATTTCAATAGCTAGGCTCCTGGACATGCTATGACTTCTAGCTATATAAATTTTTATAACTTACCGCCAATATGGCAATACAGCTCAATAGTAATTGTGTTTGATTACTGGATGTCTACCTACTTAACTAGAACTCTGTAAAAGGCATTCTACAGTAATACCTTTGCTGAGGACTTTATTGATTAAACTTAGAGATGTATAGCCATGTTCAGAACCAACAAGCAAAGTACTAATTCATCCCTCTCAGAGGTAGCTGATCTCAATAGCAGTCTCACTCCGCCTAAGGCACTGCCCAAAAAACGTGTTGACTTACTAAAACCTGTGCGCCAATGGCTGGATCAAATAGAAATTACAGATCAAAGCCTAGCTAGATTCCTATCCAAAATTATTCCTGGTCAATGTCCCTTTGAGCGGGATTTAAAACTTTTCGGTCACTTAGTACTACACATCCCTCCCCTATGTAAGCTCAACCCTCTCTATGACCAATTAGCTAGCTTGCGTTTCCGGGCCCTCTGTTACCTAGTAGATCACTGTGGGGAGGATATTCAATTTTACGCTTGAGAGGGGTCTATAGCGCTACGCGCAAGTCACAAGTCACAAGTCACAAGTCACAAGTAAGCTAGACTCACGTTTCGGAGTTTACAGATGTCTTAATCTGAATGCATAGTGGTATACCCCAATTAAGCAAATACACAAAATTGATTACACATTTCAAAAAACTCAAAGGCTTACAATGTCAAGCTTACAGAGATTAGGAGTAGGTAATTAATTCTGCGATCGCTGCGAGCGTAGTTAGTACTCAGAACGTAAGCATTCAACCTAGCACATAAGCAAATCCCTGATAGCGATAGGCTGAATGCTTACCTCAAAACTACTAACTACTAATAACTCATTACAGGAGACAAGAGCTAATCGCTTTGATTTATAGTTAAGGTGATTAGTCGCCACCCATCTTTGGTGCTAATCGCAATTTGTGCAATAAGCTTATTCAGCTGTAGCTAGTTCTGTGCTGCCACGAGCGCCACGACGGGTAAGGGTGTTGTATAGCATGATACCAATGGCTTTAATCAGGTTACCTTCCAGTTCCTGGAACATCTTCATATTCATGTCAAAGGCAGCATTAGCTTCTTCCACAATCCGATCCGCTGTGGCATTATCAATGGGTAGCTCATCCATGGCTTGGCGATAGTTGGCCTTGAATGCCTTCTCATCAGGGATTTGTTTGAATTCATAAAAAGCAGTACCTTGCCCATCTGATAAGTTCATCCCGCGCTGGGCAATCTTTTTGAGAATTTGTCCGCCAGATAAGTCCCCTAGATAGCGGGTGTAGGAGTGAGCAACCAATAGTTCTGGTTCCTTCTCAGACATATCTTTAATTCTTTGCACATACTCTTTAGCCGCCACTGAAGGGACTACTTTCTCTTGCCAGTTAGAACCGAAGTAATAGCATAGGTCTTGCTCTAGGGTCTTTTTCCGATTGAGCTCTTGGAAGTAGATTTTTGAAAGAATCGGGTGTTCCCGATGCCGCTCCATCTCCTCTTCCATAGCGGAATAGACGAAGTAAAGGTTGGATACTAATTTACGGTAGGAGGTTTTTTCAACGGTTCCTTTCAAAAAGCACTTGACAAAACCCACATTCTCTGCCATGGTGTGGGATTTTTTTGTGCCTTCACGCAACTTGGTGGCTAAATTGGTACTCATTCTTTATTTTTGTTCCTAAAGTTGACGGTATTTGTATTACTACTTACAGACAATCGAATATCTTTCCAAATTATTAGAGTAAACTGATTTAATGAAAAATTTTGTTAAGAATTCTTACGTCAAGGCGAGATTCTATCTCCCCCACGGTCACAGAGCCAGTTCATAGATTGTAAAACTGATCAGTTTTACAACGCTTTGATGAGTACACAGAGGGAGCATGGAAGAAGTTCTACCCTAGATTCAAAGGCTCAACTGTTGCAATCATCCAAAAAGCTCTAGAAACTAGCAAGACACCAGGATTATTTAAGTAAAAATACTTAAGGAGTGGTCAGCTCAAGCGCTACGCGCACGCTACGCGAACAGCTCAAGCGCTACGCGTAGCGCTTGAGCTGATAAGTAGTCTCATTAAAGGCGGTCTGACAATGCGCTGGCTGAACCTCACCAAGGGAACGGGCACCAAGAGAGTGGAAATTTGCTTCACCATGGTGAGGCTGCCAATGCCTTGGCAGTTTAATCAGATTTTTTCTAGTGCCGAATTCCGAGAGAGTCTATGCCTTGACTTGACGCAACACACTAAACGCCTGAGAACGCCACCCTTCTGGCAATAGGGACAACACCAAAGCAACCCAAGCTTTTGAGGGGGAGCAAGCTTTTCCTGACCAAACTAATTCACGTCCGGTTGATGTTTGTCCAATTTCAATCAGCCGCAATCCTAGTAGTAGCTTAGTTTCCGTCAGACGCGATCGCCTAACTGTCTCCAACATTTCTGACTCAAAGGTATAACTTTCTAGATAACGCAGTTTATCCTGTAAATAGGGAATGGCTCGACTAATCCCTTGTTGTTGGGCATGGAATCGATATTCCATTAACAATTCGGGTAAATAATAAGCTTTCTTGCCCGCAATAGCCAGCCGAACGAATAAATCATTATCTTCACAATTTTGGATGTTAGGACGCATAAAATCCACATCTTTCAATGCCTGCATCCGAAATAACGTAGCGCCAACTTGAAAGCTCTGCTGAATAAAAACAACTTCAACTAAATTCTCAACAATTCCTTCGATTAACTTAGTTCTTCCCCACCTCTGAGAGTTTAATTTTGTAGCTGATTCATCTCTAGTATTATTAATATTAATTACCCAATGATCTGTCCCGACCAAATCAATACTATGGTCTGGCTCTAAGATAGCGGTTGTTTTGGCTAAAAATTCAGGTGTCAGCCGGTCATCATCATCAAATTTAATAAAATATTCCCCCAAGGCCGCATCAAATCCAGAGCGCATATTATTACTTTTTCCAATATTTTTGGGGTGACGGATGTAGTTAATTCGGCTATCCTGATACTGGGACATTAGCTCAGGAGTGTCATCAGTTGAACCATCATCACAGACAATTAATTCCCAGTCTTGATACGTTTGTTTAATAACACTGTCAATCGCATAAGGAAGTAAATTAACGCGATTGAATGTAGGAATACACACACTAACCTTGGGGACTCGTTGAATCATTGTATTGTTATCTATGAAACTATCAAGCCACTCAATTCATTGATTTGTTGACATAAAATTATCCTATTGGATGCCTGATATCAAGTCCGGTTATAACGAACTAGATATGACA
>NZ_JAAHHS010000177.1 GCF_010692395.1 Moorena sp. SIO3H5 | reverse complement strand
TGATAAACAAAGAATTATTGAAGAACTAAATAAATCAAACTCTCAAAAAATCGAAGCAGAAGTTTCAGTATTAACAGGAAACCAATTCTCTAAAGAGGTTTTTTTTAAAAGCATTACTTAAAAAATGGATTAAAAATTGAGATAATTGAGTTTTTTTTAAAATAAGCTGGTATGACTCCAAGTAAAATTTAAACTATTAAGTCATATGTAAAAAAAACCACGCAATTATCCAATAATTATATCTTATATTATTAAATAATAATATCCTATGAACCCAGAATTTTCCCAAGATTCCGATAATCCATTTACAAGGATATCATCCAAAATTATTTATCAAAATCCTTGGATGGATGTAGTCGAAGATGTCGTAAAACTTCCTTCAGGAAAAGAAAATATATATGGCAAGATTATCAATAAAAGTCTTTCAGTTGGAATAATACCACTAGATTATGAGCTAAACACATGGATCGTAGGGCAATTTCGCTATGCGATACAAAAATACTCATGGGAAATCCCAATTGGAGGTGGATTATTCTCTGTTCCACCCATTGAAACAGCAAAAAGAGAATTAAAAGAAGAAACTGGACTTAAGGGCAATAATTGGAGGGAACTTTTGAGACTGAACACATCGATAGCTTTTTCTGATGAATTAGCTATTGTCTATGTCGCAACAGACCTAGAAATAGGAAATCCTTGTTTTGATGAAACTGAAAAAATAAGAATCAAGAAACTTCCTTTCAGCGAAGTTATAGATATGGTGACGAGTGGTGAGATCGTAGAAGCCATTAGTGTAGCTTCATTATTACTATTGGTTAGACAACTCAACTTGTAAATTATGTAAAACTTTCCTGGAAGGGTGACATGCAAGCTGAAGTCCTTAAGATGCGCTTTTCTTTGCCGAATTGAATTCGCCATGGGTCGCAGCTAAAAGATAAATGCTGTTTTGGGCGCTCTATTGGAGGTAGTTATAAGGATTTGAGGTTCCATAAAATCCTTCGTAGGGTCAATTTGAGACTGTATCTTCCCTGAGATAATTGCCATCAAAGCCTTATATAGTAAGCTTTTTAGGGCTCATATTACCCCATCAGATGTCAATACCCCTGATTACTGACCAACTTGCCCCCTTGCGACTTGCTGGTATCTAGCGTCTAAAATAAAAGAAAGTAATAGATACTACAATTCCTCAAAAAACTTGACTACATCTGAGCCGCCAAAAAAATTAGTAATCAAAAAAATACCCCCGATTGAGCGCAAACCCCAAATCGCACTCAAGAGCGTAACTAATTCTGAGGGTGAAGTTTTCCAGTGCCAAGACCAGATTAGAGTAAAAGCACCTTGGGGAAGTAGAGCTACTGCCGAGATTACAGTCTTGTATCAGGATGAGAGTGGCAATCCTTGGGCGCAATATAAGCCAAATGAATCTGACCCGAAGTGGGATTGGGAGGGAGGCTGTATCCGTGCAGAGCGACTGAGAAAAGCTTGAATCCTAGATCTGTGAATGATTCGACTACTCAGCTTGGATAAGGCTTCACCATCTTAGTCGCCCAATACACATGGAAAACCTCTGTGACTGCTCCAGCCCGTCGAATCGGCACTGTCCCTATTTCCTGGATATCCTGAAAATAAGCTCGATAGCTATCTTTCAACTCTTGAAATCGCTCCAGAGTAACGTATAATCCATCTTTACCCAACCATTGCTCAGGCTGGAACCAGACCATAAAACCACGCATATCCTCTCCCAAGCAGGTAATTGGTGTAGAGGTCAGGGGACTAATCGCCATCGCTACGATCCCACTGATATAATACCCATTGCTAAAGACAAAGCTAGACTTTTGTAATGCTTCACTCAGGACAGGAGACTCAGCAAATCCTTGTCGCAGTTGCTGAATATCAATCAGTTCTGTAGAGGGGTCATCCTTGGGAGAGACAAAACCCCCAATTAAAGCATATTGACCGGATTTTTGCAGTGTTCCTGTAGTGATATGCAGCAGCACAAACAATAATAGGCTAGCTACTGCTATGGCTGAACCCTTTAGCCATCGGTTAACCCAACGGCGCGATGGCACTTTGTGCCCGCCTAAGGGCGAACGCATTTGCCACTGTTGCGCCTGTTGCCCTAGTAGTAAAGTTATCCCCCAAAATCCTGGCATTGGCCAAGTGGGCAAAATTTGGTGATATCCTGCTAAGAGAGTAAAGCCTAGAACTAGGGGTAGGGATACCCATAGGATCAATCTTGACTCCAATTTTGATGTCTTGCTATACCGGGTAAATTGAGCAAGTAGCGATCGCAAACTCACCCACCACATGGGCAATGCCATCGTAGGGAAAAGATAAGCTATCCCAGATAAAACTATCACTAATACATTTAACCAATTGTAGCCCTGTTGAGGTACCTCTGGCTCTGGTTTAAAACGGGTGGATAAATGGAAAGTAAACGATATCCAATCATGCTGTATATTCCAGTACCAAATTGGAAAAATAGTTATGATAAATAAGATTAAACCTAGCCATGCCCAAGGTGACAATAATGCACAACGATGACGTGGACTCGTTAAGCAAAAACCAACTAATCCTAAGCCTAAAATAAAGCCATGATATTTACCTAGACAAGCTAAACCTACTAAAATACCTAGGAGTGCTAACCGATAGCTAGGTCGGTATGAACCATAAATAGGGGTTAGGGTGTGGGGGTTAGGGTGTGGAGTATTGGAATATAAACTATTAGGTTTAGTAGATAGTTTACTAGATAATTTTTCCCTTGAATGTTTCGCTCTTACGGGAAAAAATTCGTAAGCAGCACATAACAAACTAGCTGACCAGAAAAATATCAGGGGACTATCGGGTAGGGTAAGGACACCAAAGCCAATTTGAAAAATCGGAATAATGGTAGCGGACGCTAACGTTAATCGAGCCGCTTTGGTGTTAAATAGATGAGTGCTAGTCAGATAGATTAGCAATAGGCTACCTGTATACAAAATCAGGGAACCCAGACGAATAGTGAATTGGGAAACCTCTCCCGTTATCCAAGTCCCAAAGCCAGTAGTCAGGGCAACTAAAACTGGGTGATCAAAATAACTCCAGTCTAGATGCAGGCTATAGACATAGTAATAGGCTTCATCAATACCAGGGTAAAGCCAATAAGCAATTATACACCGAAACAGTAGCCCCCCTAGCAGCCAACCAAGTACAAATTGATGTTGAGACAACCGTTTCAGGGCGTTAGGCATCATAATCTATGATTTTTTTAATTTTGTGAGGTGCAAATTACTTGATTTTAGGGAGCAGGGAGCAGCGAGCAGGGATGAAAATACAAAAATAATGTGTACCTCATGATTATGATAATTTTCAGATTTTACAGATACTCGCGCTTAAGACATGGTAGGTTTACTGGATTGGGGAAAACTTAGCAACAAAAGCCATGAAATTGCTTTCTATGGTTTTTGGAACTGTAACCACTAAAGAAGAGTGAAACTGGGCAAACCTTACTTCCTCAAATTTGTTTTTCCTAGCTTATCAGTGATGGATCGCTACATCGCTGCTGAACTCATCCCACCGTTTCTATTTGGTGTTGGCGGGTTTTCATCTATTGGTGTGGCTGTGGGTAGCCTGTTTGATATGGTAGTCAAAATCACTGAATTAGGACTATCCTGGACAATTGCTGCCCAAGTCGTGCTGTTGAAGTTTCCTGAGTTTATTTCCTATGCCTTACCCATATCAGTACTGCTCGCTACACTAATAGCATATTCTCGCTTGAGTAATGACAGTGAGTTAATTGCCCTGCGCAGCTGTGGTGTGAGTTTATACCGACTAGTTGCCCCTGCTCTGGTGCTCAGTCTAATTGTCACGGGGATCACTTTCCTCTTCAATGAATTAATTGTTCCAGCGGCTAACTACCAGGCAACTATAACATTAGAAAAAGCTCTTAATCAGGAAAAACCCGCTTTCGATGACAACGGTATTCTGTATCCAGAGTATCACACTTTTACCCAACCCAATGGCACAACTAATCAGACACTCAAACGCTTATTCTACGCGAATCGATTTGATGGTCAGAGCATGAAAGACCTGACTGTCTTGGAGTGGTCTAATCAGGGCAAGTTGAATAAAATTATTCTATCGGAATCAGCCCGTTGGAACTCTAAGCAAAATACCTGGGATTGTTCCGATGGGTCAATTTATTTCATTAGTCCTAAAACCTCTTTCCAGAAAATAGTAACCTTTGATCATCAAGAAATTCCATTTCCTAGAGCGCCCCTTGATTTAGTCACTAAAGCCCGTGACCCCTATGAGATGAATATTCTTCAATCCATAGAAATGATCCAGTTGCTTAAGGGAGCTGGCGATCGCAAAAAACTCCGGATGCTGCAAGTGCGGATGCAACAAAAAATTGCTTTTCCATTCATTTGTATAATCTTTGGCTTAGTGGGAGCAAGCATAAGTATTCGACCTAAACGAATCAGCAAAGGGACTAGCTTTGGGGTCTGTTTAATCGTAATTTTTGGCTACTACTTACTGAGCTTTGTGATCGGAGGTTTTGGTATAGCGGGAATTATCTCCCCAGTTGTAGCCGCCTGGTTACCTAATCTATTCGGTTTCGGAGCAGGAGGATGGTTGTTGTGGCGATTGGAGGCTAATGGTTGATGGTAATTTTGAGTAGGGAGTAGGGAGTAGATAGTAGGGGGAAGAAAATCGACTGTAGCTCATAAGTACGATCGTCAGTATTCAGCGTAATACTTACATTAATTTATCACATTGGATGTTAATTTAAAATTCTGTAAGCATTCAGGTGCGTTACACTGTTGTTTTTTTATTCGCTCAAGGGTAAGTATTCAATTCGGTCTTGATATTCCTTGGGAAAGGAAGCTCCAGCAATAATGATTAGCTCTGCTAGGGTTTCTCCAATATGATTGGATGGATCGATTACAAAAATACCCGGTACGTGGCGACTCTCTGCGAGATGGTCTACTAAATGTTTAGGCATAGATTTCCGATTGTTTGTTACTAAAATAAAATCATGAATCTCACACCAGATTAAAATCTCTGGATCGAGAGTTCCTTTAGGAGGAGCGCCTGGATCGCCGATCCTTCTGACAATAAGTTCTGGTGCTTGGCGCATCAGTTGGGTTCGGTAAAGGGAGGCGATATGCTCGTCCAGTAAATATTGGATCGTCATACAGCGCTCTTCGGTTGGGATGACTCTCGCTCCAGAGCGGCTTCTGCTTTCAATTGCCGGAACCTCTGTCGTGCAGGAGAAGGATTCTGTTTTTGTTCTTCTCGTTGTTGGCGGCAAAACTCTAGCCAGTCAGCTAAGTAAGCGCTGACCTCTTCTTTGTTGTGTAGATAGTAGAGAATAGTGGCATGAACCTGTTCTAAGGTAATGGTGTCAAATTGTTGGGTAATTTCTTCAGGGGTTCTGGCGCGGTAGATATATTCGTAGAGGACGCTTTCGATACCAATGCGGCTACCTTTGATGCGAATGTCGTCAGAGGCTAGGAAGTCGAAGTAGTCTTGGATTTCCATGGCAATTTGCAATTACTAAAAAAAAGTTTTAAAAAAGAAACATAGGAGGCGCGAATACACTTTTTAAGTAGATGTAAACTACATTTAATTTTACCGTTCTTATTTTTTTAAAGTCAACCTATTCGTTTATAATGGAAACGTGATTGCTAGGGCTAAATCAAACTTTTGACCATTGTTTTCCTGGTAATAATTCAATAGTTTTTTAGCATCCCCAGGATCGATATCGAGGCACGTAAGCATTAGGCTGTTCGCGTAGCGTGCGCGTAGCCCATGAGCTTAGAACTGAATGCTTACAAAATTGTTAAAATTGAAAATTATCAATGGCTATAAACCCTTTGAAATTTTCAATTTTAACTAATCCCAGTGATTCCTAAACTAATCCCAGTGATTCTTAAACTGCTACAGCAGTTATCTTCAGTTCAAAAATCTTATTGATTACATCTTCTACTACCCGATCAGGAGTAGAGGCTCCAGAGGTTACTCCTACTACTATCGAACCAGAGGGAAGCCAATTTCGTGCTACTTCCACCTCTTGATGTAGGGGTTTATGCTCGATTTCATCAGCAGAAATAATCCGGTTGACACTGTCAATGTGATAGGATGGTAGTTGTCGCTCAATCGCAATTTCTTGCAGGTGAGTGGTATTGGAGGAATTAAAGCCACCAATCACAATCATCAAGTCTAGCTTTTCTTCCACTAGCTCCAACATGGCATCCTGCCGCTCTTGGGTGGCATCACAGATGGTATTGAAGCTTTGGAAGTGATCATTTAAATTAGACGTACCATATTTCTTCATCATGGTGCGCTCAAAAAGTTTGCCCATCTGCTCGGTCTCGGTCTTGAGCATAGTTGTCTGGTTGGCAATCCCAATCCGCTCTAAATCCTCCTCTGGGTCAAAGCCAGCGGAGATAGCGTTTTTAAATTTATCGAGAAATTCCTCCCGGTTACCACCATTGAGAATGTAGTTGGCAACGTATTCCGCTTCTTGTAGATTCAGTACCACTAGATATTTTCCGGCAAAGGAACTCGTTGCTACGGTTTCCTCGTGTTTATATTTGCCGTGAATAATGGAAGTGTATTCTTTTTTCTTATGCTTTTCTACCGTGTTCCATACTTTGGACACCCAGGGACAGGTAGTATCTACAATCTTGCAGTCTTTCTCGTGGAGTAGCTGCATTTCCTGAACACTAGCACCAAATGCTGGTAAAATCACTACATCCCCAGCACCAACAACAGAGAAGTCTTTCTTGCCATCCTCAACAGCAATAAATCCTACTGACATTTCCCGCAAACGCTGGTTAACAGAGGGGTTGTGAATAATTTCATTGGTAATCCAGATCTTTTCACTGGGGAAGTGGGTGCGGGTTTCATAAGCCATGGCTACAGCTCGCTCTACACCCCAGCAAAAGCCAAATGCTTCTGCTAGTCGGATGGTCACATCTCCCTGTTGCAGCCGATAGTTCTTGGCACGAATCTCTTCAATCAGACTGCTTTGATATTCCGATTCCAACTGAGAGGTAACTTCGGCTTCGTGACCAAATCCTTTACGGTGGTAGTTATCTGATTTTTGGAGTGAGCGCTTGAAAGCTTTTGTATCCATCTAAAAATGCGGGAAGGGAACTCCCGTTATAAACGTCAGTTTTAGCGGGAGAGGAATTCCCGCCAACAAACAACTTTCAAGGGCGGCGAATCCGTATTAGTTAACTTGGTATTCATAGCCATCAGCCTTAAAAATTGTTTGCAAGTATTTCGGATGTACATCAAACTTTTTTTCGGGTAATTGCAGTACAAAACTAGGACGATAACGAATAGCTATCCGCCCTGTGTGTTGCCCTGCATACTTTCCTTTTTTGATATCAGCCTTGACAATATCCCCTGTCTGAAAGCCTCTAAAAAACTTGGCAGACGGTGCATGAGCCTTAGGAAATCCGTATTTGTCCGGACGACACCGTTGACGAATACCATGACCTTTAGCTGTAATATTGAGTGGCTTTACTCCGTTAAGTAATAGCTTTTCAGGGGTTGATTTGCCCACACAAGCTGCATCAGTCCAATGATTTTTGTCGATGCCTTTAGTTTTTCGGTTGAACTTAGTTAACCCGCCAGAACCTGTCTCAACAGGCAGTTCAGTTCGTTGCAATCGTCTTAATAATTCCCAACGGGTAGCATTGACAGCGGCAGCATCTTTTAAAGAAGCTTTAGCTTTAAGTAACACTTTCTTGATAATTTCCGGTTTCTTTTTGAGAAACTTTTCAATAGAATCATTTCCTTTTTTTTGATTACAACACCGACAAGCGAGAGTTAAATTACTCACACGGTTGCTACCACCCTTAGATTTAGGGACAATGTGTTCAACTTCTAAAGGTACGTTTTCCACACCACAGTATACGCAATTATGACCCCACTTGGAGAGTAGGTATTCTTTGATCTCAAACCCAAACAGTTCACCCCTTTGGTACTCGACTCCAGAAACTTCAGGGTTCTGTATTTTTTGTAGATCAAACCGGACTAGCTCTTGGGAAATTGCTGTTACGGGGCATAACTTCCTAAGCCTTCTAACCCAAGTTTCAACATTAAAAACTCGACTCATTAATGACGGTGGAAGCCAGCCTTTCCCCGTAGCCGACGCTTCGCGAACAGGGCGTGTTCGATTTAAGAACCGAGGCTTACGGTAACGGGTCTTACGGTTCCGTCTACCCCGTCTTAAAGCTCGCCTCGACTCCAGAGCGTTTTTGATTTGTTGCCCTCGATGGTTGATTTCTAAAGCATTTGTGACCCGCCCAGATTGCTCCTGGACAATAGCTATCCCTGTTGTTTTAGAGCCAGGGTCTATCTTGATTCTGTGTGGATGAGTAACAGAATCTTCAACTGCTCTATTCTGCAAAATGATAGTGAATGGATATCTTTTGAAGACTTGAGCCAACCCCTTATTAAGTAGTTTTCTAGCCCGTGCCGGATGACATGGATCTAGAGGTTTTTTGTTTTGATCTAGTACGAAAACTCGCATTACTTTGAACACTCCGTAAAACGGGTAAAGTTTGCCTCGGCAATGTTATAAGAGCTTTTTCGGCTAGCAACACTTCCTTAACTCGTTACAGATGTTTAATTGCTAACAACAGAGCTGAGGACTGGCACGTATCCGCAGGTGTTATGACTCAAATAACGTAGACCTCGGTCGGTCTTAGCCTGGTCAACTATGAGCTTCTTACAAGCTCCCGCTATAGTCGGAAAGACTTAGCGGTGAGTTGTTGACGGAGCTATCTGAGGAAAATTAATTATCAATCACTGCTATTACTATTAATTTAGTTTTAATCAACCGTGATCTTAGTTACTATAGCAATCCTAAATAAATTGTGATAATTTTTTTTCCTACTCCCTGCTCCCTGCTCCCTACTCCCTACTCCCTGTTCCCTTTGCTATAGGAATCCCTACTCCTTCTTGGAGGATTAGTTGCTCAAAGATTTGTAAACCATAGCGCCACACTAAGTAACCTTGGGGACTCAGATGCAAGCCATCGGTACTAAGCTCAGGTTGCAGGTTGCCCTGATTATCAGCAAAGAGGGGATAGAGATTTAGATAAATCGCTCCTTCTTCGTGAGCGATCGCTTTTAGCTGCTGGTTCAGATTTTGGATGCGACTGTTGGGGATAGTAAGTAAGCGATCGCGTCCTTCCCAGGTTGCCTGTTCAGCACCATGGGGCAAAATCGATTGAAGGACAATCTTAGTTTCGGTATGGGCTCGCCGCAAGTAGCGAATGGTTAGCCGTTGGTTTTTTAGAATTGCTTCATCTTTGACCCCCCGAATTAGGTCATTGATGCCAATCATCACAAAAATTGCTTCTGGCTTAGTCTGATCCAAAATATCTAAGCGCTTGAGCAACCCTGCTGAGGTTTCCCCAGACAGTCCTTGATTAAGCCAGTAGCGTTTTGGAGGTAGCAGTTTGTTGGGAAACCATAGGCTTAGAGAATCTCCCAGCAGGACAGTTAACTGCTCCGGTTGTTGATTAGCCACTACCTGAGCTTCCTTTTCCAGCAGTGCCAGCCATTGTTGGTAATTTAACTGATGTCGTGGCCCTAATTCAATTACTGGCTCAGGGGTAGGATTTAAAATTCGGGTAGTTACCACAGGATGGCTAACTGGATCTGACTTTGACTGGTGATACTCAGCAAGTAGTACCCAGGTAAGAGTCACAATCATAAACCCATTGGCAGCAAGGGATAGTAAAGCCCAAGGTGGACAACGCTTCAATTCAATGAACAAAAAATTGGCATTATCTCATTTCTAACATCCCTGAGGGCAAAGGTAATACCATCAGTTGACAGTTAATGTTAACTGTTAACTGTTAACTCTTAACTGTCAACTCTTAACAAAACCTAGTTAAAAGCAATCGGCCATGTCAGCAAAACGCTAAAATTCAGAGCTACTAGCCATGTCTGTAGTACTACTGAAGTTACCCATGCTAGAACTAGGCATCACACTGGATTCCTTAACAAATCCAGCGTAAGCTTCCATACCGTGTTCGGCAATATCCAAGCCTTCCAGTTCTTCTTCTGGTGTCACCCGGATACCGAGGGTTAGTTTCAGCACGAACCAGACGATGCCACTAAACAGCACCGTGAACCCGCCAATGGCTAGAATACCGATGATTTGGGTGCCAAGCTGACTAGGACTACCAGCGGTGAAAAGACCATTCTCTTTAGCGAAGAGTCCAACGGCTAGGGTTCCCCAGATACCATTGACCAAGTGAACTGAAATTGCCCCTACTGGGTCATCAATTTTGATGTTGTCAAAGAAGGAAACAGAGAAGACAACAATGATGCCACCAATAGCACCAATAATCACTGCTGAGAAATAGCTGACACTGGCACAGGGAGCTGTAATTGCTACTAATCCTGCCAAAATTCCATTGATGATCATGGACAGGTCTGGCTTACCATCTTTTAGCCAAGCCGTCAATGTGGCGGTAATCCCACCAGCTGCTGCGGCTAGGTTAGTTGTTACCGCAATATAGGGCACTGCCTCACTAGCAGCTAGCTCAGAACCGGGATTGAAGCCAAACCAGCCGATCCAGAGAATCAAGCAACCAAGAGTGGCAATACTCATGTTGTGACCTGGGATAGCACGAGGTTCACCGTTTTCGTACTTACCGCTACGGGGTCCGAGGAAGGCAGCTCCCATCAAAGCCGCCCAGCCACCAACGGAGTGAACCACGGTTGAGCCAGCAAAGTCTGAGAATCCCATGGCACCAAGCCAACCATCACTGCTCCAAACCCAGTGTCCCGTGATAGAGTAGGATACCCCAACAATCAGGATGCTGAAGATTAAGAAGTCTAGGAACTTAATCCGTTCAGCAACCGCACCAGACACGATGGTTGCGGCAGTTCCAGCAAAAGCAGCTTGGAATAGGAAAAATACGGCTATCGGTAGACCTGCCGGAAATGGATCTAACCCATAGGTAGCGGGGTCTTCACTGCTGAGGAAAAAGCCCGACAGCCCAATAAATGCGTTGCCTTTGCCGAACATCAAGGAAAAACCAATTGCCCAAAACGAAATAGTTGCTAAGGCAAAGACAATTAGGTTTTTCGCGAGAATATTAACCGCATTTTTCTGGCGGCAGAAGCCGGTTTCTAGCATTCCGAATCCGGCATTCATGAAGATAACTAGGATGGCAGCTACTAAGATCCAGATAGCATTAAGAGTACCCTGAAGTTCTTCTGGGGTAGGTCCCGCGCTATCCTGGGCAACAGCAGCTGTATGCCAAACTAGAACAATTATCCCTGTCAGAGGAATGCAGGCGAGCCAGTAAGGGGAAAAGGATTTTGCGATCGCTTTAAATGGCTCTAGATAAGGAGAATCCCACGATGAGCGGGAGGCTTGGTGAGCCATAGGTCGCCTAGATTTTACTAGGGTTCCTTTGTTTTTCATTGTTCGCTGAGATTTTGAAATTGTCATAATAAGTGTTAACTTACCTCTCTTTTAGATACACTTCCTCACACTGAGAAACTTCAGTAAACAAATTGTAAAATTAGCCACCGAAACCTAAGAGTCCATCGTTTTTCAAGGACTCATCATGACCTCACCCTGCTACCTTTACATACCTGATTGCTAGATGCTAGACCCCTGTCTGCGCCAGTAATCAGGGAGTTTCTGCAGCTAAAGCCTCGTCTTAAGACAAAACCTTACAAATAACTGGGACTATAGTCAAGGGAATTAAAGCAATTTTTCATTAAAAATTTCTTTAAATGAAATTTTTCACTAAAAATTGCTGCAGAATGCCCCACATATACTGGTAGAGTTACTTGCTGACGGTGCTTTCAAGGGATGGAAGCCACCTTGAAAGTACTTAGCCCCAACCGACATGCTGCACCTCTAACTAATGGTTTATACTAATGGTTTTGAAATTAATCCAGTTCTAGGTTCAACTAAGCATGTTTTCTTGGTAGAAAATTGACTAAGCAATTTCGATCAAACTGGTACACAATACATGGTGATCAACCTCTCGTGTAAAAGTGATTACTCCCCTCGACCACATACGCCACGATTTCTCAACTACCATGCACGCTTTGCTCACGAAAATTTCCTGATAATCCGAACTGGGGAAATATAAAGGAAGTGGTTACCAGCTAAACGGTCATCAGTGGTCTAGTCAACCCTAAGAAAGTTTTACCTCTTTAGAGCCGGACCTAGATCCTTTCGGATTAGGTGGGGTTATTGACTAGTTAATACCTTTGTCTTTGAGGTGCTTTGATCTAAGATCTTTTCCTGTTCAAATTCTGTATCAATAGATACTGTTTGTCACAAAAAAATCAGAGTATTCAAAACTAGGCAGATGCAACGTCTAGTTGGGGATCTAATTGGGTGTGGAGAATTTGATACTCCCACAGGTAGAAGCCGAACGTGCTACAACTATGAAAATGGGCATACTGTAGACTAGGCATGTATTTGATATGCTCAACGGATGAACTATGGAATTGTATAGATAAGAGCAGTGAATCGAATCGACCAGGAATTGGCAGCCTTAGAGGAAGCCATCACCCGTTTGACAAAAGAATTCCAAACAACATACTCTAACTATTTGACCTTTTTAGGTCAATGCGTTGGACAACAGCTGATTATGGCTGCCTATCGGATTTGTACTCAAGGGTATCCTGAGTCTTTTATAAATTTGTCGGTTAACAGTAGGCAACAGTTACAGCAATCCCTACGAAAGCTGGCTCAAGAGACTCAACAACAGTTGCCATCACTCCTAGAACAGTCCCAAGAGTCAAGGTCAGCTACTACTGGTGACTCTGGTGATGACTCTGGTGATGACTCTGGTGATGACTCTGGTGATGACTCTGGTGATGACTTTGGTGATGACTTTGGTGATGACTCTGGTGATGACTTTGGTGATGACTCTGGTGATGACTCTGAAATGCCTTCATCTACAGAAGACTCTCCATTTTTTAATGCTCTCACCGAGCCATCACCAGCAGCTGAGTTAAGGAGTAAACCACGAAATAGCATAGAGAAACTGGAGCAATGGCTCAAGCATTTAGAGAGTGGGATCAACAAAACAATTCAAGATGTCTCTGTGGAAACTAATCGGGTATTGCATAAATTTTCGATCATACCAGACAAATTTCCCCAAGAAATCCTAGAAGCAGCAGCAAAAGTCGAAGCATCTGCGGTCGAAACGGCTGAATCTCCCAATATTATCAAAATAATGATGGAAACTAAAGGTGATGGTGAAACAGATGAATCCACATTAACCCGTATTATTGCCGTTAAGCTGCGTTTATCTGAGATAGAATTTGCTGACCCCAACTTGACCCCTGGACGTAATAAAATTAGAGACCTATTAGGTAAAATGAGTCAACTGAAGCGAGAGTATTACAAAAAACAGCGGCAAAAGGCAATTGCTCAAGCCGAAGCAGCATGGCGTGCCAGCTGGTTTGACGATTAAACTGAGGTAATTATCAATTACTAATGACCAATGACCAATGACCAATGACTAATGACCGAATTACCAGATTGGGTGCGATTGCAAAAAGCCCTGTCGGTAGAAGCAAGAGTTGGCTTTACTGATTTGGAAGGGAATCAATACCGCTTTAGTGAATTCCTCTGCCTCAGTTTTGGTAAGACTCCTAATGTCCTAACATCAACTGAGAAACGGCGTTGGCAGGACATCGGCAATCAGTTTGCCCGTTATGCTCAGATGACGCTACAGCAAAGGCAACATCTGGTAGCTGAGACTCGCCGCTTTCTCAACGACCTCAAGCAGAACACTCAACGCCGTTTAGTTGAAGATCAATCTAAAACAGAACATCCTATGGTCAGAGTGCCTAAAACCAAGCCCTTGGTGGAGAAACAACAGGCATCCTCAGAGCTTGGTAGCAAAAAAAACCTTGACCTACCACTGGCTAAGTTGGCAGCGGTGGGTAGTAAAAACAGTGAGTATTTAGCACGTCTGGGTCTGCACAAAGTGCGTGACTTGCTATATTACTACCCCCGTGATCATATTAACTATGCCCGTCAGGTTAATATGGCTGACTTAGTACCTGGTGAAACAGTCACTATAATGGGTACGGTGAAGCGCTGTAACTGCTTCAGTAGCCCCCGTAATAAAAAATTAACTATTTTAGATATAGTCTTAAAAGACTCTACTGGTCAAATTAAGCTCAGTCGTTTTTTTGCTGGCTTTCGTTACAGTAATCGTAGCTGGCAGTATCAACAAAAGCGGCGGTATCCAGTGGGAGCAGTGGTAGCTGCCTCAGGTTTGGTAAAGAAAAATAAATATGGGATTACTCTAGAAGACCCGGAACTGGAAGTATTAGAGCATCCAGGGGGTAGCATTGACTCGATGAAAATAGGTCGAGTTGTACCGGTTTATTCCCTAACAGAAGGGGTACCAGCTGACTTGGTAAGGCGGGCAATAATTGCTGCACTTCCCTACACTTCTTTGATTAAAGAACCCTTGCCAGTAACCTTTCGTAAAGAATATGGGTTGATGGGGGTCTGTGATGCGATCGCAAACATTCATTTTCCCCAAGATGCAGAAACCCTTGCTGATGCTAGAAGGCGCTTAGTCTTTGATGAATTTTTCTACTTACAGCTAGGATTTCTCAAACGCCGCCAAGCTCAGCGTAAAAGCCAAAGCAGTGCGGTCATGGCTCCGATTGGTAAACTATTTGACCAATTTAATCAACTACTTCCTTTTGAATTAACTGGTGCTCAGACACGAGTTATAAATGAAATTCTCAAGGATATGGAATCAGAGACACCCATGAATCGGTTGATCCAAGGAGATGTCGGTTCCGGTAAAACTATTGTGGCAGTTTATGCTATTCTAGCAGCCATCCAATCGGGATACCAAGCTGCTTTGATGGCTCCTACTGAAGTATTAGCTGAACAGCAC
>NZ_JAAHHS010000176.1 GCF_010692395.1 Moorena sp. SIO3H5 | reverse complement strand
AATTAAAAACAAATTCCGATAGTGAGATAGCTCTTCATTTATATAACGAGTTTGGGACACAATGTCTGCATCATCTGAGAGGGGAATTTGCTTTTGTGATTTGGGATGAACGTAATGAATTACTTTTCGCAGCACGAGACCGTTTTGGCATCAAACCCCTTTACTATAGTAATTATCAAAATACTCTTTATATAGCCTCAGAAATTAAAGCTTTACTAGCTGCGGGAGTTCCCAGTGCTTGGAATCATCAAGCTTTTTGGCAGACTGAAAATGGTATTTGGGATTCACACTTGACTATGTTTGCTAATGTTTATCAAGTACCACCTGGTCATTTTATTATAGCATCTCGCTCTGGAATAAAACTACAATGTTATTGGGATTTTGATTATCCATTAATTAATGATTTTTCATCCAAACAAGCTCCCTCCGATTATATTGAACAACTTCGCTATACATTAGATGAAGCTGTAAAACTACGCTTAAGAGCTGATGTACCAGTTGGATGTTATCTCAGTGGTGGTCTTGATTCATCTACAGTTTTAGGAATAGCAGCAAAGTATAGTAATAAACCCGTTAAAGCATTTTCTATTGCTTTTGATGATGAAGCTTATAATGAAGAATTTCTTGCTCGTGAAACAGCAACATATACTGGTGCTGATTTAGATGTTATTCTCATTACTCAATCAGACTTAGCTGAACACTTTTCCGATTCAATTTGGCATGGTGAAATGCTAACTTACAATGCTAGTGTTACGGCTCATTATCTATTAAGTAAATTAGCAAACAATTCCGGTTATAAAGTTGTAATTACAGGATAAGGAGCAGACGAAATATTCGGGGGTTATGTTCATTTTCGCCAAGATATGTTGCTCTATAACCAACAAAATCAGGATCACAAAGAGGTGAAAATTTTACTGGAAAAATTAAAATACGACAATAAGGTTTCAGAGAGTTTTTTACTGGCGGATAATAGCTCCAATAAATTTTTTAATACTATCCAACGTTTGTTAGGCTTTGTTCCATCTTGGATGAAAGCTTTTGCTAAGGGATATTTCAGGTCTCTTCCTTTTTATTCACCAGAATTTATTGCTAAGTTTGAGCAAAAGGATGTATATCGTATCTTTTTGAATCAGATAGATGTACAAGGAAAACTTTATAATAGAGAACCTGTTCATCAATCTCTTTATTTGTGGTCTAAAAGCCTCTTGCCTAATCACATTTTACGAATGTTCGCTGATGGTTCTGAGATGGCACACTCAATTGAAGGAAGACTACCTTTTTTAGATCACAAAGTTGTGGAATTAGTTCAGAATATTCCTGTTTCAATGAAAATTCGGGGTCTGACAGAAAAATATATCTTAAGAGAAGCAGCAAAGCCGTTCATTACTGAGACAATCTATAATCGTCAGAAACATCCATTTCTGACACCTCCCTCGACTTTGAAGCCTAATGAACCATTGCAAGAAATTGTCCAAGATACCCTGCGGAGTTCGGAAATGTCTCATGTACCTTTCTATAACCATGCAGCAATAATTGATTTGCTTGACCAATTACCAAATATGGATGAAAGCGAACTCTCTTCTGTAGATGTAGTGTTGATGAAGATGTTAAGTGCTTACTTTCTTCAACAGAGGTTTGGGCTAGTTTAATTCAAAAAAACTGGCAGTAAGGGAGTTTGAGTCAAGTTAGTAGGGTGCAATAATATAAAATACCGCAACCGTCAGCTGATGATATAAGTCGATAGAGATGCTTCCTGTGTTGGGCGATCGCCATTGAATCTAATACCTCCAAATCCCAGAAGTCAGCAAGGAGGGTTAGTGGGTGCGATCGCCTCTACAAAACTGGCGGATTTAGTGGCAACGGTATTCGAGCAGAATTGTATCAGTTACCAATCAGTTAGCAGCTTTCGCAGCAAAAGAAGAACAATTTCCCCCCAATCCATCCACAATGGCACAGGTATTGCTAGTAATCATGCCAATATAAGTTCCAGTATCACTCCCTTTTTCTCCTAGACCATCAGCCAATAACTTTTGGTCTGAGAGTTTAACCTTTGCTTCTCTGGCGACAGTGCCAATAACTTTATCATTTGCTGTTACTTCGGCGAAAATTGTTGGCACCTTACTTTTTTTAATCTTCTGTACCAGTTCTTTCACCCGTGCTGCTGTCGGTGCTTCTTCTCCGCTAATCCCTTGCAACGCATCAGAATCAGAAAAACCGTAAGCGTTAATGTAGTACCCTAGGGCATCATGGGTAGTAATTAGTTGGCGTTGCCCTTTGGGTATAGTGGCAACTTGTGCTTTTACCCAAGCATCCAACTGTTCCAAGTTAGTGGTTAGCTGTTTGGCATTCTTGGCATACAATTCCTGATCATCTGGGTTAACTGCTGCCAGTTGGCTACGAATTACTTCTGCCATCTTGATAACATTTTGGACATCATGCCAAATATGGGGGTCGGGCTCTAGTTCCTCATCACTGTGAGCGGATCCTGTCTTTTCTTCCTCATGGTCATGGTCATGGTGATCATCATGGTCATCCTTATGGTCATCCTTATGGTCATCCTTTTCTTGCTCGTGATCATCGTGGTGATGTGCTTCCGCCATAATTGGATTAGGCACAGCTTGATCATGCACCGCTATTTTAGGAGCTGGTGTATTAGTGGCTTGAACTAATTTAATAACTTCTGGTTCAAAGTCGTAGCCACCGTATAGAACTAGTTGGGCTTGCTCTAGGGATTGGCGAGCTAAGGTCGTAGCTTTGTAGGTATGAGGGTCTTGACCTGGTTCAATCAGACAGGTCATATCAATGGTATCTTGGGCAATTTCTGTTGTTAAGTCACAAAGCACACTGTAGGATGCTACCACTAGTGGCTTCTCCCTTGATGAGGTTTCACTGCTTTGACTACAACCACCTAGTGCTACCCCAAAGGCGAGAGCACCACTAGCTAAGAGCGTCCGAAGTTTAACTGGTAAGGGCTTCAGCATAGATCAACCCGCTTAAATTAGTAGCTATCAAGAACAATAATCATTTTACAAGGCTTATGCTGAGAACGACAATCACTTGCAAACACGGTAAACTATGATATAGCAGTCCTAAATGATTCGTGAAATATATTGGCTAAAGTGTTCGCTATAACCCTTGCCCAGCAACGATTCCAGATTTGGCTGATTTTACAAATGATTTAGGATTGCTATAGTGGTAGTCGTTTTCACAAAACCTAATGTTAGAAGTCCATAACCTAGGAGTCTGTTACCGAGACACTTGGGCTATTTGTGATATATCCTTCTCCCTCCAGCCAGGACAATTAACTGGCTTACTGGGACCCAATGGTGCTGGTAAAAGTACTATGGTGAAGGCGATGCTGGGACTGATTCCAGCAGTGAAGGGGGTAGTGAAATTGGCAGCCCGTCCGCTCCGGAGTCAATTAAAACGAGTCGCTTATGTTCCTCAGCGATCGGAAATTGATTGGGACTATCCGATTACGGTATGGAATGTAGTGATGATGGGTCGTACAGTCCACACCGGTTGGTTTAGGTCTCCTAGTCGCCAATCTAAAGAAATTGTTAAGGATGCGTTAGAACGGGTGGGCATGTTCGAGTATCGCCACCGTCAAATTGGCGAACTCTCTGGTGGACAGCAGCAGCGGGTATTTTTAGCGCGGGCTCTAGCTCAACAAGCCGAGTTATTATTTTTTGATGAGCCATTTGTGGGCATCGACAAAAAGACGGAAGAGATTATTTTTGAAATTTTTAGTGAACTTAAATCCCAAGACAAAACCTTACTAGTGATCAGCCATGACTTAGGAGAAACCTTAGCTAATTATGATCAACTCCTCTTATTGAATAAGCAACTGATTGCAGTGGGTTCAAGGGCCCAAGTGCTGACACCGGAAAACCTGAGCAAGGCTTATGGTAAGGTGATGACTTTGCTCACAGATTGAGGGCTGAGTGTTGAGTGCTTAGTTTTGAGTGCGGAGCCTGCTAAGTCTGTCAGTCCCAGAGTTGGAGAGTAATACATGTTATGGTTCACTGTTCAGCAATGAACCCAACGTACTATATACTGATTCTTGCTGGGCTGGAAAATTGATAAAACAGGATATCACAAGACTCATGACTGACTCTGAAACTGGTCGGATGTTGCTTTCCCATAACTTTGAACTATCAGACGATAGTTTCCCTGAACTAAACCGAGAAGAATTTACTCAGGTATTTGCTGAAGGATTAAGTAACTATCCATCCTTAAAGTGTCGTAAATTAGATCATCCCCATTGGATGGTTGAAATTTTATTCCCTACTCAAGAGTTTACAGCACCTCAAGTTGGAGAATTGTGTGCTAAAGCTCTAGACGAGAAGCGAATTAGTCAAAAAAAGGGAGATTTTTTGCCAGATATCTTAATATTAGGAGGTTTAAAGAAAACTCCACCCTTAAGTAATTCTCCTGATACTCTTCAAACTGGAGAATGGGGAGTTGATGTTGTAGAAACGACCTCAGCCGATCAATTTTTAACAGCCCTAGGATGGGATGAAAAAACAGCTGGTAAAACCATCGACAATGTTTTCAAGATTGAAAAAAAGAATAATACTGCATCCTAAAATTACACCAGTTTTAATTGTGTGAGGTTTTTAGGGAGTAGGGAGCAGGGAGCAGGGAGCAGGGAGCAGAGAGCAGGGAGAAGTATGAAATAGTTTGGAGAATTTTTGGTGTTCTTAAAAATTCGCAAGAAGATTGTTAATGACCTATTTATAAATGCTATTGACACTTAATAAAAATCTCCCCATCTCCCCATCTCCCCATCTCCCCATCTCCCCATCTCCCCACACTCCCTACTCCCTACTCCCTACTCCCTATTCCCTTTTATTTATTATGAATTGGCTGATTGAGCCCCTAGGTTTTGAATTTATGCGGAATGCGATCGCAACGGCTGTGCTGTTGGGGATATTAGGCGCAGTGGTAGGCAGCTACTTAATTGTACAACAAATGAGCCTGATGAGTAGTGTGATTGCCCATGCGGTTTTACCTGGTCTCTCAATCGCATTTTTTTTAGGAATAAATATCTCTATTGGTGCCTTTATTGCAGGTGTCCTTAGCGCTTTAGTTGTTGCCGTAATTCCTCAGCGTACCCGAGTCAAAGTGGATGCAGCAATGGCGTTGACTTTCAGCAGTTTTTTAGGGTTGGGAGTCATCCTAATTACGGTGCTGAAAACTAACCAACTTGACCTAGAAGATATTCTTTTTGGTGACATTTTAGGGGTGAGACCAGCAGATGTCTGGCAAACCCTGGTGATTACAGGAGTAATTTTACTATTAACAAAGTTATTCTATAAAGAGCTATTATTCTATACCTTTGATCCCTTGGGAGCTCAAGCTAGCGGTTTACCGGTAAAAGCAATTTATTTCGGGTTAATCTTGGCGATTACTCTCACCATTGTCGCCAGTATGCAGACGGTAGGGGTGTTGCTCGTTATCTCGATGTTAATCGGACCCGCGACTACGGCTTATTTATTAGTCAAAGAATTACATCATATGATGGGATTAGGCTCAATGATTGGAATTATTTCCAGTGTCAGTGGGATGTATATAAGCTATTATTTTAATTGGCCATCAGGTCCAGCAATTGTAATGGTAATCTTTGGCTTATTTTTCCTGGCATTTTTGTTTAGCCCAAGGCAAGGTATACTCACGTCGCCAGCTGTCGCACGTCGCCAGGCTAAGTTATTGAATCTGCTGAAAGAATTATTGAGATTGAATAGAGGGTAAGCTATCAGCAATCAGCCGTCAGCAATCAGCCGTCAGCAATCAGCTATCATTAATCAGCTATCATTAATCAGCTATAAGCGCTACGCGCACGCTACGCGAACAGCTATCAGCATGTTGAACATGGTAATAGCATGTTCAACATTCTAGAGTATACTGAAGAGATCAAGACTAGTGTAGTGTAAGGGCTAGCAATACCCATGCACTAGACCTCAGCTTACTCTAATCTCTGGTCATGGTTGAAAAACTTACAGTTAAAAATTTTGCTGGTATCGAGGAACTAGAGATTGAGGTTAAACGAATCAATATCGTGATTGGACCTCAAGCTAGTGGTAAAAGTGTATGTGCTAAACTTCTTTTTTACTTTAAAAACTTTGTTTGGAAAATTTTAGCTACAGTAGAAAACGAACAAAGTGAACATTACCTAGATTCAAACTACTCTCAAACTTTCCAAGAGTACTTTCCACCAGATTCCTGGGGAGATCATAATTTCTATATTAAGTATGAAATATCTAATGTTTTTATTGAAATTACCAGAAGTAAAGAGAATATAAATAAAATCAATCTTAATTACTCAGAGTTTTTTAAAAATTTAAAAGGAAATTTATTAGAGGAAAGAAATAATTCCAAGATACTCCAATATGTAATTAATTCACTGATAAAAAATAACAAAAATTCTGATAATATAACTTCTTCATTAAAGGATATTGACATCTTATTAGAAATAGAAAGAGCAAAAAAAAATCTAGAAAGTAATGAAACTATAATAAAACAGTCATTTTCAAGAGAACAGTCAATAGAATTTTTGAGTAGTTCATTATGCGATGAGGCAGTTTATACCCAGCTTTTTATTCCTGCTGGTCGCTCTTTCTTTGCTAATCTCCAAAGTAGTATATTTTCTTTGATTTCTAATAAGAGTGTTATCGATCCATTTATGAGCGAGTTTGGTTCCACTTACGAAGTTATAAGACGTTTGAATGCGAGAATCATTAATGAACCTGAAGATATAAAAGAAAAAGAGATAAATGATGAAATCGAAACGCTGATAAAGGACGTTTTATGTGGAGAACATATACAGGAAGAAGGCGAAGATTTTCTGAAGATGGAAGATGGAAGACGGATTAGTATTGCTAACTCTTCTTCTGGTCAGCAAGAAACATTTCCCCTGACGATTATACTGTCAGCATTACCATTTTTACTTGATGAGGATTCTGCTGGACAAACTGTTTATATTGAGGAACCAGAAGCTCATCTATTTCCAAGCGCACAACGAAAAATGGTTGAGTTAATCGCCTGTGTTTTTAATTCTGATCCGCAAAAGCAAAAACTTCAATTCTTTATCACCACCCATAGTCCTTACATCCTAACTTCAATCAATAATCTGATTCAAGCTGGTATGCTCTATGAAGAATCTAGCCAGGATGTCTTACCTAAATTAGAAGAAATCGTTCCTAGCTATAAAGCCCTGAGTACTTCTGATTTATCAGCCTATGTCCTAGTAAATGGCAAGGCTAAAAATATTTTAGACGAAGAGACAGGTCTGATCGATGCCAATTTTATTGACGGTGTTTCTGAAGAGCTAGCTGTTGAGTTTGATGAACTTCTGGACTTAGCGTGAGTATTTATGAAATCTTGCCCAGGCTGTGAGGAATTTAAAGATGACAATAACATCGTATTAAAGGAAAACAAAAGTAAAATAACTTTTGAAAATTCCAAGCGAGATAAAATATTAGTAATTACAGTTGATGGCTGCGCTATCCGAGATAATGAAACTCTGCGCTGTGATTATGCCGTTGTTCCTAATGAGGAAGTAGAAATTTATGTAGAGTTGAAAGGAAGTAAGATTGACCATGCAGTTAAGCAAATAGAATCGACGATTAAGTTACTTTCAGATAACCCACAAAAAATCGACAAGCGGTGCTTTGTAGTTTCTACTCGTGTTCCCAAACAAGGAACGGACATACAAAAGCTGCAAACGAAGTTTAAGAAGAACTATAATGCTGAATTCCGAATTAAGAATATTCAAGATACTTGTGATTTAAGTAAAATCACCATCAAGAAAAAAAGTAGGTAAGCCTATGGTTAGGCTTCTTCTTCTTGACTTTCTTGAGAGTAAAGTCACTGTATGCTACTTCAGTCTCCTGATTTTGAGCCTAACTGGTTGAGCTGTGTCTATTTTATAGGGAAGTCTGAACAAAAGTGACAATGACTCAACTTGAGCTATTTAATACTGCCTCTCTCACCAGTCCAAAAAAAGTCATAAATGTAGCTAGTGTCCCCCAACGTAGCCCATTTCGCGATGCTGGTGGTAAAACTTGGCTAATACCCCAAATTCGCCAATGGTTGTATAATAAAGGTGGTACAGATAAGGAACTTTTTGAACCTTTTGCTGGTGGAGATCGTGAAACCCGCGAATGTGGAATGACCAGGAATCTTTATAACTCCGATGCTGAAAGTCGCCCTTCGATTGGCTCGTATTCATCTTCCAACAGCCAAGTTTGGGTTTCATCATAGGTTGCTCCAGTAAACACAACCTTGTAATTCTCTGCAGGATCGTACACACGACAACTACCTGATGAATTACCTAGTAACAGCAGGATGTAGGGAGGGGATAGCATGGGGTCAATCCAAACTTCAGCGAAATCCCACTCACTATTGGCTGGGTCGAGTACGGGGAATAACATGGTATTGGTTTTTTCCATCAATTTTCACATCTCCATAAAACAAGGGAGTGCTTGGGCTACCATCGGGGCTGATTCTGTAACACTCATACACTAGAAATATCGAGTGTTTTGAGCATACCAAATTTATGGTATGGAGCAAGACAAAAAAAAACCTCAACTGCAGCTGTATGGCAGGTCATTTTAGGTGGTGGTGCCGAATGGCTAGCGGAAACTATTGTCAACTTTAATTTAACTCCACAGAATGCCAAGCAAGCTATTGATTCTGCTAATGAATCCCTTGAATCTCTCGCTTTCGCAACAATAGTGAAAAATCGCGTTAATCGTGGTGGAATTCTGGCTGATGGTGCTAGCTTTATGAAAAATGGGTAAAATGGTAAAAGAATTACCTCACGCTGGTATCCTGAAACCCTGAAAAAGCGTATACTTTCTATTGATAAAATCCGAAGAAAAATTGAATTTATTGCCGGGGATGGGTTTGAGGTTTGTGAGCAAAATTATCACCGCAACGATGCTATTTATTTCATTGATCCACCTTATCTAAAAGCTGGGCGCAGGCTCTATCGCTATTCAGCAGTTGATCATGAAGCTGTATTTAAACTTGCTAGCAAATTGGAAGGCGATTTTTTGATGAGCTATGACAATACAGAAGAAACAAGGAATATAGCAAGTCGCTATGAATTTGCAGTACAACCTATTGCTATGAAAAACACTCATCATGCTGAGAAGACAGAATTGTTGATTGGCCGAAATTTCGATTGGTTTTTAGGGTAGTCATTATGTGAAGGCTGACCCAAACGATGTTGGCGTAGCCTTCCCGAAGGATAGCCGATAGTCTGGGGCGACTCCTTCGGGAAGGTTAATTAGGCACGCCAAGGCTTGTGGTAGCTGGGTTTCGTCCCTCAACCTAGCCTAGGATAGGACTACTGAGCTTACCGGACACGGCAGAAATCTGGAAGGTCTTCAACTGGAATTCCCTCATCGCAGGGGCCAGTAAACTTGAATGCCTCTGCTTCAATAAAATCACCAGTAACATTACCGACTAGATCATAGTTTCCTGAGAGTTCCAACTTTTTGACTGGTGCTCCTTCTTTCAAGTCATCTTCTCTCAGCTCGACCCAAATAACATTGGGGGATAAAGTTGATTCAAAGTAATAAACGTTGCTAAGGTGATTTGCTGCTGTTCGCCAAATGGTATGCGAAAGATTGGGTTGTTCTGGATCACTTACTCTGAATGGACTTGATACATTGCGCATGACCGACATTACATTAGCCAGTGCTTGTCTGTCGGACTGAGGAGTAGGTAGATTCTTTAGGTAATAGCTCGCTCGTACATACCTGTCAGCTGCTCGGCGTGTTCCAGGTAGCATAGCATCGCCACCTACTGACTCCCAATAACCATTGAGTCCTATTTGCTCATCGTAGATAGGAGAGTTGGTCATCACCGCAAATTCCTTTCCATGGTGAATCACCAGCTTGCCTTCGAGGTGTTCAAAGATAGCCGAGTCACCCAGTGCATCTGAAATAGAAAAATGCAATGTAGGGTCACGCCTGATACCGCTGTCGCTAGGAAGCGGTGAGGGAACGACTTGTAACTCATCGTTCTCCAATGCACTTACGGCTTCCTCAACCGTTGCAAAATTGTCCAAAATATACTGAGTATATGCTGAGTATGATATTCCCTCACGGGAGGTGTCACGCTCGCCGAAATCTGCTTCGCTAAGATACAGCAAATTTGCCATCAAGCCTTTTTCATTCAACCCGTCAGCAGTACCCATATCGAAGCCAGCAGCGATCACACTTCCATATTTTGACTTCCACTCAACAGAATTCTTACCTACTACCCCATCTCGCTCCATTCCAGCCGGAAACATCCATAGATTGGATTTAATGTCTTCATACCAATCCATATTGCGGCCAGTGACAGCATAGGTCGGTGTGACGTCTTCTGTATAAGACGCATGAATAGCCCTTGTACATGCTTGAGCATCACTCAAAAAAACCAGATTTATGATTAACCCACAGATCAATAATGCTTTGAAAGTTCGCACAATGAAGTGCATAACTTATTCCTCCTGTGTTTTTACATGATAGATTTGACTAGACAGGAATGTATCTTATCCTCCCACATTTCTCTAGACCTCGCCACTAGTGATCGCGCCACGATCCCAACCTACCTTTGAGAACCTGGCAACTCAAAGGACTTGGACTCACGAGCAAGCGCTACCATCATCACTAACTCTGACCTTGGCGACTCGGAGGGATTGTAATTATAGGCGATCGCCCCGCTCTTACTCCCTGGGAGAAACGATACCTACGACCTGGGATGCCTAACGGCTTTGAGGGCAGTAGCGGGAGACTAGCTTTGGGGAAAAACCAATTCTTTCAAGCGGGACAAAATATTGTTAGCCGCCCGGGCAAGCCGACTGCCGGAGGTCAAATCGTTGGCCAACCGGGCAATGTGCATATCCAGAAATTGTTCGCGATCGTTCCAGATATAAGGACGTTCAACACTCGGGGGCCTGCCCACCACTTCCCGCACGGCTTCGTACAGAGGAATCGTCTCCGGGGACAAACACTCCCGCGCGTCGTAATGACCAGCCACTATGGATGTTCGCAGGTCAACGGCTTGCACCCCAAACATCAAGGAAACAGCCATATATTGCCCGAACAGTTCCAGGGATTGCCGGGTTAAATTGGTTGAGCCAAACCCTTGACTGTTGATATTTTGATTGAATTGTTCGGCATGAGTCGGGAAGCGATCGACCAGGGAATTTCCATAAAACGTCAACAGGGGCATAATCGAGTTACCAGTAATTTGAAGCGCCTTGAGGCCCATATTGACAAGATTTGCAGAATTGCCGACCAAAGAAGGGGAAAGTCCATTACTAAATTCCGGTGCTACTACCAAGGCAATTTGCGCGTCCAGATGCTTAGCCATCAAACCCAGAACATGGCGCAAGCGATCCATTCCCATGCCCACATACTGACCCAGGAAATTCCCGCCGTGATAGCTGGTATTACCCTCTGTGTCAATTAGAGGATTGTCCGTAACCGAATTAATTTCGACTTCGATTTGCTCGGTAATTTCTTTCAAGCCATCGACGATTGGTCCGAGGTACTGGGGCAAGCAGCGCAGGGAATAGCGGTCTTGGATCGGGGCATTGCCCTGGTGGGAGGCCCCGCCGGACAACTCGTCCCGGATCAAACTGGAGCCGGAAAGCAATTGTAGCATTTCCGCTGCCGCCCAAATCTGACCCTTGTGGGGCTTAAGGGCGTGAATAAACGGATGAAACGACTGATTCGTACCCCCTAACCCTTGAATCAGCAGGGCATGGGTTCCCATTGCCAGGGCTAGCAAAACTTGTGCCTCGCTAACACACAGAGCCGCCATGCCTGTCATCACGGAGGTTCCGTTCACCATTGCCAGTCCTTCTTTCGCTCCCAGGCTCAACCGAGGCAAGTTCAGCCGCTTGAGGGCTTCAACCGAAGACATCTCCTCGCCGTTGAAGTCCACTTTGAAAGCAGGATCCACACCGACTAAGGCTCCGGTAATGTCCGTCAAGGGGGTGAGATCGCCGCTGGCTCCAATTGAACCCAATTCGTAGACGTAGGGCGTCACGCCAGCATTGAGAAAGATTTGCATGCGTTCGATCAGTTCCCGGCGGATGCCAGATGCTCCATGCAAATGAGAGTTAATCCGCAACAGCATCGCCGCCCGGACAGCCTCAGAGGGCAAGCGCTTTCCCGCTCCGGCTTTATGATACCATAGAATATTGTTTTGCAACTCAGTAGCCTTTTCAGGGGAAATTACAGTATTTGCCATTCCCCCGAAGCCAGTGGTCACCCCATAAATGGGCTCCTTAGCAGCCAGCGCCTCGCTGATATAGTCAACCGAGGCTTGCACGCCCTGCCAAATCTTGGGATGTTGGCTCAGGTGCGTCTGCGCTCCATAACGGGCCACGCTGACCACGTCTTCGATCGAGAGGTGCCGGTCGCCTACAATAACACTGCGATCGCTATTCGATTCAAAAATTCCCAATTTCATAACGGTCGCTTCACAGAAGGAAATAATTATCAAGATCCACTCTGGGGACTCTCTACAAAAGCATCTGCTGGTCAGGACGTTCCGCTGTCCAATGTATATCCGAAGATTGATAAACCCTCACCCCTGATAACCCAGCGTCTAACACCATCTGGTTTACCTCGTCCAGAGTCAAAGCAGCATGGAGAGAATCCCGAAATAACTGGGTCTGATACTGATTGTACTCCCCTGATATCCTAGCAACTAAAGCATCCATTGTCGCCACATCAGCGGGGCGGATTAAATCCCGCAGCAAAATGCCGCCTCCTGGTTTTAGCAGTCGCTTGACTTCCCGGAAAAATGGCAGGGGATCTGGCAGGTGATGGACGATGCTATTGGAAATTACCATGTCAAACATGCTATCTGGATAAGGCATCTGCTTGCCATCAACCCATTCCAGTTTAATCTGTTCTTGTAACCCGGCATCCTCTACATTCTGTGCGCCTACTTTGAGCATATTTTCCGAGAGGTCGATCGCCCATATCTGCCACTGAGGGCGCATCTGGGCAATTATAATGGGAATGCGGCTCGTTCCGGTGCCCACATCCAGGACTAAACCCGCTTGGGTTCCTAATTCTACCGCAAGTTGGGCAAAGGCTCCGTTTACCTCAGTGAAGTCCATGGAGTCGTACTCAATGGCATCTTCCCAAGTATCCATTACTTCTGGTTCGAGCACTCTTGAGATCGTCATTGGTTTCAATGCTTATATAGCAAGCCTTGGAGCTTTTTCAATTAATCTTATTTAACTGTCATTCTACCCGACATTAATATCTGTTTTCATCTAAGGGCGATTATGTTGTTGAAATGTAACTGATTCAACAACATAATTACTCTCGATTAACAACAAGTCTAATAAGGGATGCCTTCGGTAAACATTAGGGCAATCCGTTTTTCTCGCATCTTGGCTTCCTCGATGCAATATTCCTCAATCTGATTAACGACATCTTCTTCAATGCCAAGATATTTGGCCATTTTGTGGACTGATGCCCGTTCATCCGGATGGTATGATCCATCAGCAGCACAAGCCTGAATGGCAACATAAATAATCACTCTACGACCGCTTTGATTTAGTGTAGGAGCCTGGGCGAGAACCTCAAGTAAATCCTCATCTGCTGCGTAATTTTTTGCCACTTCATACTCGTTATTTGTATAATAACAGGCAGCACGACCAACAACCCAGTTTCTTTCTTCTGGTGTCAGGACGCCATCTCCTTTTGCACAGATCAAAACCGCTTTGACAAAGGCATTATAGTCCTGAGCTGGTGGGACTGTTTTCATCCCATACAAGTCTTTCATCAGCCACAGCCGACCGTCTAGATCCATATCTGACATATTCAACTCTCCGTTTTTAGTTTTTCGACTCCATCAGTGTAATATTATCTGCCGTGGTGCGATGAAAATTTCAGATTTAATTAGATTTAACTAGATTTAAGATTTGTAAATTATAACGGGAATACCCATGCCTACATCTAGGCTGAAAACTATACTATAAATTGAGTTCAGCTATTAATTAAAAAATACATATCTTTGATCAAGGCTATTTCATTCTGAAAATAGGCTATTAGCAGTGCAGTGTCATCAACCCACTCATCGAATCCATAGAGCATCATTACCCAATTGTCAGTTGTTAGTTGTAAGTTGCTAGGGTAGCCATTGCCCAGCATCTGAGTTGTCAGTTGTTATAGCAGTCGCCAGGGCAGTTAGGACATGACAAAAGTCTCAAACCTAAGTAAGCGCAAGAGTTTGACTTCTGACTTCTGACTTCTGCTATAGTTGTAGTGATAATATCTTCGGTTATGTATGATTGAGGGGTCTTAAGATTTACTTTATAAATCACTGTTAGGATCCCGTTGCCAAAAAATGAACATCTGGAGGGATTGGGCAACTCATTTAGGCTCACTATAGTTCTAGGTTAAAAGCCCTTAATAGAAGCTGAAGATGATTTTTAAATCCAGTTTGGACCAATTCACGTGGATCATTCATCATTTCCATGCATTCATGTACTGATTTATGACTGGGATTTATCATCTGCCAGCGAGCTTGAACAATCTTCTCCAGAGCTAACAAAGCATTTTTCGTTGGATGC
Source organism: Moorena sp. SIO3H5 (assembly GCF_010692395.1). GTDB lineage: Bacteria > Cyanobacteriota > Cyanobacteriia > Cyanobacteriales > Coleofasciculaceae > Moorena. The sequence continues at coordinate 319 of NZ_JAAHHS010000176.1, read as the reverse complement.
TTAACACTCCCGCCTACTTCTCCACCGCCAAACTTGCTACAAATATTCCTATGGGATGATGCCATAATTTTATATGCTAGTAAGAATGTTTCGTACTGAGGTTGAAGGGATAGCGGTAAATTTTGGAAGTTTTTTTTGTTCTGCTTCCACAATGTCACTAGATAGAGATGGTCCGAAGACATTAGCCCACTAAATCCATCGATTTTAATATTAGGCGGCTTCATTGTGGTGAAAACTTGCTCTTTATATTCTTTTCTACTGTAACTTCCCGCTAATTTCATTAATGCTCCGGCTCGCATCCAGGGAATAAAAGGCGAGG
>NZ_JAAHHS010000175.1 GCF_010692395.1 Moorena sp. SIO3H5 | reverse complement strand
TCATCTTGGGAAGTGAGGTCTACCTTGTTGACCACCCATTCCGCAAATTCAGGAAATTCGATGGTTCCACTTAAATCGGCATCGGTCTTGATAAAGACCGCTTCTAGTTCTTCATCGGTTGGAGTCATTCCCAGAGACCCCATAGCACTTGCTAACTCTTCTCTAGTTAGAGACCCATTACTATCAGCGTCAAACAAATCAAATACTTCTTTGAATTCATCCCGTTGAGCCGGTGTCAATTGACTTGATTCAATCGCTGTCATAAGTTTTTTTTCCTTTTTTTTTATTGTCAAGTTTTTTCTACTTAATTTAGTAATTTAACTATTACTTATTGACTGGTTATTAAGTAATAGTTAATAGGGTTTAAGTCGCTGAATATTAGTGGGTGACGGCGGAAAGCTCTGTTAAAAGGTGAGCTTTTAAAGTACTCGCTGCCTAACCCAGCTTATCCAAGGATTTAAACTCCGGTATAGCCACATCATTTATATTATTCTCTAGTAGCCAAAATTACCTAAAAAAATTACAAAAAATTAACAATTTATAGATCATTGTATTGTTACGATTAATTGTATTTAGTTAAATTATAATTTTTTTTAGTTAAAAGGGACATAAACAACTATGATACGATTTCCGATTGAAGAGTCATAAATCCTGAGTCAGGATCTGAGAGCTTTTAAGTGAAGGGGATTCATATACTTAGGGCTATCAATCCCCTTCAGCATGGGCAAGGTTTGGATATAAAAAAAAGGGGGAGTCGAAACGGTTCCCCCTTGACAATCCCCATTTTTATGTCAAAACTATAAAGATGATAACGAAAAAGGGAATAACTTGATTGAACAACCTGATTAACTAATTCTTTTAGTTAAGTTATGTAACAGCTTTTGTACTTCAGGTTTCCTTAAGCTTTTAGGTTTGCTTAAGCTTTCAAATTTAAGCTACGGCAGGGGTAAAATGTGATAAAACTTGAAATTACGTTGCAACTCTTAACGTAAATAGGCGGTTGAAATCACCAATACCCTGGTAAACTCATAAAGCAATCTATAGCAATATACTGTGTAAGCATTCAGCTAATGCGCTACGCGCACGCTAGGCGAACAGCTGTCAGCAAGTAGTGTGACCGTAGCCCATGAGCTGATAGCTGATAACTGACCGCTGAATGCTTAGTCATTGGTTTGGGCTTGGGTTGAGTGACCCGGATCTGTCCACACCAGGCCACCGAGAATGGTAAGCAACTATAACAAGCAAGCAAGAGCTTAAGATGGTAGATTCCCTTAAAAAACCTGATTTTGATGAAATCCGACCCGGTGTAAAGGTCCCGGCGAAGGACACGCTCCTAACTCCCCGGTTCTACACTACTGACTTTGAAGCAATGGCGAAGATGGACCTCTCGCCTAATCAGGATGAACTAGAAGCCATCCTGGAAGAGTTTCGAGCGGACTACAATCGTCACCATTTTGTCCGGGATGAGGAGTTTAATCAATCCTGGAACCATATTGATGGGGAAAAACGCCGGTTATTTGTTGAGTTTCTGGAACGTTCCTGTACAGCGGAATTCTCTGGTTTCTTGCTGTATAAGGAATTGGGACGGCGCTTAAAGAATAAAAATCCTGTACTGGCAGAGTGCTTTAACCTGATGTCTCGTGATGAAGCACGTCATGCGGGATTCCTGAACAAGGCTATGTCAGATTTCAATCTACAGCTGGATTTGGGATTCCTGACTAAGAGCAAGAAGTACACCTTCTTTCAGCCGAAATTTATTTTCTACGCTACTTATCTGTCTGAGAAGATTGGCTATTGGCGCTACATTACTATCTATCGCCATTTAGAAGCCAATCCTGAAGACCGAATCTATCCAATTTTCCGGTTCTTTGAAAACTGGTGTCAGGATGAAAACCGTCATGGGGATTTCTTTGATGCGATCATGAGAGCCCAGCCGAATACGCTGAATGATTGGCAGGCTAAGCTTTGGTCGAGATTCTTCTTGCTGTCGGTGTTTGCCACTATGTATCTGAATGATGTTCAGCGGTATGGATTTTATGCCTCCATTGGTTTAGATGCTCGTGAGTATGATAAGCATGTGATTGAGAAGACTAACGACACCTCAGGAAGGGTCTTCCCAGTTATTCTGGATGTAGACCATCCGGAATTTTATGAGCGTCTGGAGATTTGTGTCGAGAATAATGATAAGCTGAGAGCGATCGCTAACTCAAATACGCCTAAGTTCTTGCAACTATTCCAGAAGTTGCCCCTCTACATGTCTAATGCCTGGCAGCTCATAAAATTGTACCTGATTAAGCCCATTGATATGACGGCTAAACATGGTTCTATGATCTAAAGTTTGCTCCGCTAACTGTTAGCTTCGTTTTTGTGGTGATCCTACTTTATGTAGGATCACTTTTTTTTGGATTCCCAACTCCCTGTTCCCTGTTCCCTACTCCCAACTCCCTACTCCCAACTCCCTGCTCCCTATTCCCTGCTCCCAACTCCCTATTCCCTATTACCTCCCTATGCCCTTAGATCCGGAAATGATATAAGAATGACAGAATTTTGATCCGTATAGGTGCGTCAGTTTTGTTAGTGTATTTTTTATTGTTGAGTGTTAAAAAATTTGGGACTTAAGTATCTAAAAACGGGATTATTGGGACTAACGTTTACCTTCACAGTTGCTTACCGAGCTGGGAGTCAAACTGTGCCAGTACCGGACTCGACTACAGACAACCAAGAGGAAACCCAGGGCAATCCCCCTGAGCCTACTCCAGATAAATTACCAGAGTCCCCCCAGTCTGATCCTCCTGGTAATTCAGCAGCCCAGGAGTTGGATTTAAGTCCAGAGGTAATCGAAAGCAGTCCGGTGCTACAGCGTTGGCTAGAGGAGGTGCCGGATGTTTGGCAGGATATTCGCCATCAACCCAGTTTTCGCACTCGGTTGCGGTTGGGTTACTCCCAGTTTCCTTCTAATGGACAAGCAGCAGGGGTGAATGTGGGAGTAGAAGATGTGTTTATTGGTAATTCTGGCTTAACGGTGAGTGGGGATTATCAGGCTTCCTTTAATGGTGAGCGGGAAACCTTTGGGGTAGATTTGCGCTATTACGTGCGGCCCTTAGGGAGTTATTTCAATGTTGCCCCGATGGTGGGTTATCGCAATTTGGAGACTGATGGTTACTCTACCGATGGGGTAAATGTGGGAGCGCGGTTGTTATTGGTTTTGTCTCGCAGTGGTGCCGCTGATATTTCCTTCACTCAGAGTTTTGTGTCTATTGGCAGTAGTGATGAGGTCGGGATAAGCAAGCTTTCCTTTGGTTATGCCCTTACTCCCAATTTGCGGCTTGCTACGGATATTGAGAAACAGAATTCTATCGAAAATAAGGATAGTCGGGTGGGGATTGGGTTGGAATGGATGCCCTGAGATGTTGAGAGGGTTACGAGTAGAGTGGGCATCCTGCCCGCGCGAAGATTGTAACGGGCAAGATGCCCATTCCACAATCAGGAGGTAACGGGCAAGATGCCCATTCCACAATCAGGAGGTAACGGGCAAGATGCCCATTCCACAATCAGGAGGTAACGGGAGTCGGGAATCGGGAATTGGGAATCGGGAATCGGGAGTCGGGAGTCGGGAATTGGGAATCGGGAGTCGGGAATCGGGAGTCGGGAATCGGGAGCGTTCGCCTAGCGTGGCCTTTTGGCCAAGGCCAATCGCATTTATCGAGCCCATCAAGATAACCCATTTACGGATTTGATCTAAGCCGTTTCGCTATAGGATTTAGCTATAACATATCCAAATTGATCATCAAACCCAATGCTAATTTCTCATATACCACTACGCATTAAAGTGTTTGACATTGATACAAGCAGCAAAAGGTGCGACCCGTGGCGAATTTAATTCGCCAACGGAAAGCGCACCTACGCTGTTGTATTCAACTTTTGCCTCTTGCCTCTTGCCTTTTGCCTTGGGCGTAGCGCTATAACACCAAACAATCCTTGGATCTATTTCGTACTTTTCCCGATTCCCTCTCTGTCTCCACACTAAACTGAAACTATACCGATGAAAAGCAGTAATGTAGTAAAGTCTGAGCCTCCCTCCTTAGCAAAGCACCACAGACTTCCCAATATTAATCTATTTACCATGTTCCGGCTTGGTCTATTCCAGATGGGATTAGGGGTCTTGGCAGTGCTCACCCTAGGAGTGCTCAACCGAGTGATGATCGACGAGCTAGGTATTCCAGCCTCAATTACCGGGAGCCTCCTAGCCATTTCGCTGTTTGTTGCCCCAGCCCGGGTATGGTTTGGTCAGCTCTCGGATACTAAACCCGTCTTTGGATATCACCGTACTGGTTACGTCTGGATGGGAAGCGGCTTCTTTATGATAATCCTATCCTTAGCGGTACAAATCACCTGGCAATTGGGCAATCTCGTCGAAGGGGCTGGGGGTTGGACATGGTCAATTCCAGCTTATAGTTGGGTCGCTCTTGGGGCTCTAGTTTTTGCTCTCTACGGTATGGCTGTGGGTATGAGTTCCACTACCTTTTTTACCTTATTAGTGGATATTTCTGATGAAGATAACCGTGGCAAATTAATCGGTATTATCTGGTCAATGATGACTGTGGGTATTGCGATTGGGGGCATCAGCAGCAAAATTTTGCTGAAGGGATTAGATAATGTTGATGCATCCCTGGAAGTATTGCGGTCATCAATTACTGGGCTGTTTTTCTTCGTACCCTTAATGGTGTTCGGGCTAGCGGTATTAGCCACCTTTGGAATCGAGAAAAAATACTCGCGCTATTCTTCCCGTTCTATCCTAGCGAATCGCGACGACCAGATTACCTTGGGCCAATCCCTAAAACTATTAACTGCTAGTCCCCAAACTGGCCTGTTTTTCACCTTTTTGATGATCATGACCATCAGCATATTTCTCCAGGAAGCAGTGCTAGAACCCTATGGGGGAGAGGTCTTTAATATGTCAATTCCTGAAACCTCTCTACTGAACACCTTCTGGGGGATTGGGATGTTGATGAGCTTGAGCGCCACTGGGTTTTTCATAATTCCCAATTTGGGTAAGCGCAAAACCACTGAATTAGGCTGTCTAGCGGTATCTATCTGCTTGATCTTGATTATAATGTCAGGATTTACCGAAAATGCCAAGCTATTCCAGGGAAGCTTACTCTTATTTGGTTTATCTACTGGTATCGCCAGCACAGGAGCTGTCAGTTTGATGTTAGACCTAACCGCAGCAGAAGCGGCTGGCACCTTTGTGGGAGCATGGGGATTAGCCCAAGCCATGTCACGAGGCATAGCAGTAGCCAGCGGTGGGGTGATCCTTGATGTAGGTAGAGCAATTTTTACTAGCCCAGTCTTGGCTTATGGTGTCGTGTTTGCTCTGCAATCCGCAGGGATGATAGTAGCAATTTGGTTCCTGGGTAAAGTGAATTTCAAGGAATTCCAAGATAATGCTAAAGATGCGATCGCTGCTGTGATGGAAGGGGATTTGGATGGTTGAATGTTAGGAGGTTAGGAGGTTGAAGGTTAGGAGGTTGAAGGTTATTAGGTCTGTTGAATGCGATTGGCCTTTGGCCACGCTAAGCGAGTCACGCGAAGCTTCCGCGCTTATGCGATCGCTTTCTTGGTGCGCGTTCCCTATTGAGTTGACACTCCCCGGTCATTAGACGCGGGGATTCTTCACTCAACGATCCAGCTTGCTGCACCTGACCGGAATCAAGAACAGTAGAGGCTAGATCTCCTGAAGCGTTCGGGTCAATGACCCAGGTTCCGGTGTGCCCCACCGTACCCAAGGCTCTCTTAAGGATATTGATTGCAGCGTTGTGATCCCGATCTAGTCTGCAACCACACTTACAGACGTGAGTCCTAGTTGATAATGACTTTTTGACCACTTCGCCGCACTCAGAGCAATTTTGACTTGTGTAGGCAGGATTCACTGCGACCGTAACCCGACCAAATTTAACTCCAAAATGCTCTAACCATTTCCTAAATTGATACCAACCTGCGTCATTAATAGATTTAGCTAGACAGTGATTTTTTACCAGATTTTTTACCCTTAAGTCTTCATAGGCGACCAGGTCGTTAGACCGGATTACGCAACGTGCCAGTCTCTTGGCATGTTCTTCACGTTGCCTACTTATTTTGAGGTGCTGCCTGCCTAATTTATTAACGGCTTTGTTACGGTCGATGCCCGGTATTATCCGGGGCACCTCCGCTCCAGAACCGTGCGTGAAAGTTTCCCCTCACACGGCTCCTGGGTAAACTCGGTCTTTGACCGGCCTTTTGGCTTGCAAAGAGTGTATCTGTTGGTGGCAGCTCTGGTGAACTGCTGATAAGTTCTTCGTTTTCCAGTTGTCGTGGTTTCCATCGACGTGATGAAGGTGTACAGACTCGTCTTCTAAGAACTTCAATCCACAGTGTCCACAGGAATGGTTTTGCCTTTTCAGTGCTTTGGAAGTAGCATCGGAGTAGAGTCTAGAGTTTCTCTTGCTCCAGTAGACTAAGTCACCGTCGTAAGGTGACTTAGTCCCTTTTACGTTTACGTGTTGGTTTTGTTTGTAACCTACTTTTGGGAATGCCTTTTTACATAGTTCGTTGGCCTGGTACCGATTTACTTTCTTTTCCTTTCGGAATTTTCGGTTTGCGGTCCGGTTCATGAACCATAGGCTATCCCTTGGGCTGCTCATGTCACAGCTGTTGTGGTGGTTACGCCATCCGCGAACGATGGGTGCTAATTTCTGTGCTTTTATTTTGGCACCATAATTCGAGTTGTTGACTATGTTTTTAATCTTCTGACGGATTGCTCTGTGATTATCCTCTGAGGGAACGCATGAGAACTTTCCGTCTTTTCTGACGCGGAATCTCCACCCCAGGAAGTTAAATCCATCTGTCGCCCGTGTTAGTTTGGTCTTTTCTTCACTTATTTCCATCCCTCGGTCAGTCAAGAATTTCTTGACTTTTTCCAGTATTGTTGCTGCGTTATCTTTTGGTTTCAGTATAAACACCATATCGTCTGCGTATCGCAGGCTTGTGTGAATATCTTCTATGCCATTTAGAGCCACATTTGCTAATAGGGGGCTTACCACACCGCCTTGGGGTGTTCCTTGCTCTGGGAATTCCGGATTGATGCCCGCTTTTAAGCACCTGAAAATCCCCTGTTTTAGGCACGCGGGGGCTAGCAATCTATCCATTATTGAGCTGTGTGAGATGCGGTCAAAGCATTTCTTAATGTCTAGTTCTATGATTCTTTTATTGATTCCGTTAACGTTTGATTTCAAATGATTGAATAGACGTTTTTGGATATCCTGGGCACATCTGCCCGTTCTAAATCCATAGCTATCTGCACTGAATGTAGCTTCGTGGGCTGGTTCTAATGCAAATTTTGCTAGACATTGCCATGCTCGGTCGGCTAAGGTTGGTATCTTCAACATCCGAGTTTTCCCGTTCTTTTTACGGATTGGTTTTTCTCGTAGTCCGTCATGTTTCCAGTCGTGGCCGTGACGGTTCAATGTTTCAACCAGTTCCATGCGTTCCCTGAAATTGAGTTTTGACTTTCCGTCAATTCCAGCTGTTCTTTTACCCTTGTTTAGTTGTGTGACTTGACGTACAGCTAGGAGCTGTGCAGCACGGGATTTCAATATCAGTTTTTGTAAAGACCTAGCTTTCTTGAGGTCTCCAGCTCGAACCGCTTTGTACACTCTCTTCTGTAGGCGGAATAGGTTTTGTCGGAGTTTCTTCCACTTCTGACCTTTCCAATGTTCACTATGGTTGCCCATGTGTCTAACAATGCTCTCCATTAGTTTGTGTATTCTGAATACCCGTGGGCAGTTGTTAGCCCACATCCTACCCGGCAGTAGGGATTAGGAGTGACATCTCTTACCGTAGGTTCGACCCGCCTACAGACCTGTATTGCTGCCGTTTTTACTTGTTCCATCTGTTAGATTGTTATGACGATTTAGGGCAGTCCAATTTGCCTATTCCTTCCTCGGAGATTACGGTTATCCGCAAGAGAATACCGTGAGGATTAAGGAATCAAGTCTCGCATGTACTAGTCAGATTGCGGCTTTCCAATTAGACACTTTTTCAGGACTTTTACTACTGTTACCCATGTCGTCTCCCTGTTAGCGGCAGTGTGGCACATCTGATTTACCTCTGATTCCGCCCTGTTGCCAGCTTCACTCTGCTAGGATGTCACCTGCTCGGTGTGGCCAGATAAGGAGTCACATATCTCTTAATGGGGTGGGTTTTCACCACCATCCAACAGACAGTTAGAATTTTTGGGATTTTAACCCCGCGATTCCCTGAGTTATACCCCTCCTTTCTCAGGAGGCTCCTACTCAGAACAAGCCGCACCCTACGATTGGATGAGCCTTTCTTTTTTCGGGAAACCCGACGTTGATAAAACTTTAGTCGCTTTTCCCCAGTTCTGTAAAACCTGGGATTGGGTTCAGAGTTTCCGTCAGAATCAGTGTAGAACTCTTTTAACCCTACATCTAACCCAACAGTACTTTTAGATGGTTCTAACTCCTCAATTACGTCAACTGAAACGCAGAACTGGATATAGTACCCATCTGCTCTCTTGACTATCCGAACCCGTTTTATCTGTTTCTTGTCAAAACGCCACAAGTCCCATGTACCTTTCAGTTTAAGCTTCCCGATGCCCTTTTTGTCACTAAATGTGATTGATTTCTTGTCAGGGGATAGCTTCCATCCAGACTGCTTGTACTCAACCGTTCGCGCAGCGTCGGCTACGCCGAATCTACAGTGCTTTTGGAACTTAGGGAATCCTTTCTTTCCTGGTACTTTCTTCTTACAGTTGTCATAGAAGCGAACGTTCGCGTAGCGTGGCCTACGGCCAATCGATGACCATGCTCTTTCTGAGGCAGCCTGACGAGCTGTAGAGTTCAATTCATTAGCAAATGGGAACTGATGAGCAAGCACTTTACTGTATTTACTGAGATCAAATTTATTTGTTCCTTTATTATCCATCCATAGGCGAACGCAGCTATTTCGGATGAACTTTACAGTCCGGATGGCCTCATCTATAGCTGAGTATTGAGACTCTTTGCCTTTGGCTTTAAACTCAAGAATAATCATCGGTTATCGACCTCTACCGCTTCTACTTTATTCTACAACACCTGGAGTAAAATTTCGGATTATTTACAGTTTTTTTTGACGGCGGCTAAAGACCGCTGTTACCCTTCATCCCCGCTCTAAAGAGACGGGGCTGAAGGGCTTTAGGTTTTCTGTAAAAAGTCAGCTCAGATTAATTGTAGGGTGGGCAGTGTGTATCAACCCGATGGCAAGCAAATGAATCGGTGTGATACACTGCTCACCTTAAATCTAAATGATAGATTTACTCAATGGATTTAGGTTGCCGACAACCATTATTGACGCCCACCCAAATACCTTCAGGTATATGCCATTTGTGATTCTTTTTGTTGTTGTTGTAGTCGCAATTAATAACTACATCAACTCCCTTATCTATTCTTAGTAAGTCACCAGAATAAAGCGGTTCATCTTTGGATACAGCAATGGGATCGCTTTTACCACGTAAGAGGATGCTCTCACCCACTCCCTCAGCTTTCTCCACAGTTCCTATCTCCACAGTTTCTAGATGTAATTCATCGGGAATAACTTGATTATTTCCTAGATTTAAGGGAGTTTCTAAGTGCTGTCTAGCTTCCTCAATCCATTGGTCTTCATCTATATTATAAGAGGAGGCATATGCAAGGCAATATATCCAATTTTTCGTAATTCTTTTTTCCGTGTTTTTTTGATATGCTTTGTTTTTTTCAGCTTGTAATACCTTAGCTAGCAAACAGTAAGCTGGTGCCTTTTTATTATCTAACTTAATAGCATCCTTGATATATCGTTTTGCCTCAGCATAGCGCTCTTGTTTTAGCCGAGCCCACCCCAGGTTTTTCCGCAAATTGTATTTCACTTTCTCATCGTCGGTAGACGTATTTTGTTTTATCGAATTCAACCCCAGTTTTTTCAATAATTTGGATATGACTGGAGTAACAGTATTATCAGTATCATTTTCGCTATCAGTATTTAGTTCTATACCTCTTAGTAACAAAGAACTAGCCTTATAATATTTTTCGTCAATAATATACATTCTTCCTAATTTATTATAAGCACGATCAAAGTCATCTTCGACAGCAATTTGGTATTCATCTAAAGCCTTTTCCTTGTCTTGTAGTTTCTCATAAAGTTCTCCTAAGTTATAATGAGGTTCAACGTAGTCAGGATTCAGGAGGAGTGCTCGTTCGTTGCTTGATATGGCGGCAGCAAATTCCGGAGTATTCTTGTTATTGTTATTGTATCCATCACCAATATTTTCATAAACAATAGCAATCTGAGGTAACAACAAACGAACGGTAACAGAAATTAGTAAAAGACTGAAGGCAATGCCACAACTTACTTCTTCCCAAAAATAGTGAGGAATCTTCAAACGGGTAAGAGCACGTTTGATTGACTCCTGTCCAGTTTTTGTGAAAGCGGTTCTACCAGCAAATATTGTCAGGACGCTCTGAGTAGCAGCAACAAAAGCCCCTAAGCTATCTGGTCCACCACTCAGAAAGCGTGAGGCAATGTCTACGGTTAAGCTCAAAGACAATGTGATAAATACAACTGTCAGAATTTTCCATAGCCAATCCAGATAATCCCATCGATGCTTTGGAGGTTCAAGAAACCACCACCAAGCGTCTACGTTAGGATTCAAAATAGAATGCAATTCAGTTAGATCTACTGTGGTAATCTTATTAGTCTCTTGCTTTAATCGGTGATCTAGATCGTTAACCTTAATCAAGCTTCCTGTAGGAATCTGTGATTGATTGGTTAATTCTGCTTGAACTGTATCACGAGCAGTCAAAACTTCTAGAACTGTTTCTTTTGATGGCGAGCTAGTATCTTCAAGTGTAGTAAGTGCATGAGTATAACCTTGAAGAGCAGACACTAACTCTGATATAGCAGAGTTAGTGTTAGGAGTTTCTTCTAGAATAAGCTTACTTGACATCTGATTTCCCTCTAATTTCAGCCTTTCGTTCCACCAACCTTGTCTCAAATTCAGCCATTATCTGAGTGATGGGAATCTTTTCAGATACATTTGGCTTTAATTTTTCCTGCTTGCTCTCAATTCCTTAGGGTTTTATCTGATACTCCGAGGATTTCGCAAGCCCTTCGAGGTCGAAGATACTTCATCAGCAATCGGTAGTGTTCATTGGTTATCTATGTGTTACTACCAGGGTTTGCGAAGGAATTCCAGATACTACCTGAAAATTCTTTTTCTATTGTTTTCAACACAGCCAGGTATAAGCGCGATCGCATCAACCATCACATCAGTCTTTGACCTACCAGTTTGCTCAATCTAGCAGCTATTGAGTTATCGGAAAAGGGTTGGAGAAATTCTAATGGCGATTTGAGGTTTAGTCACAGCATAAATCTAAATTTTTTTCTCTACCATTTGTATGACTAAGTGTTGCTATTGCTGTATTAATTCTTAACATTAGGGTAAATCCCATCTGGAGGTGTTTCTCCAGATTAGCTATAGACATCCCCACCTCGGTAAACCCAGGTGGGGAAGCTTAATTCAACCGGAAAAGGGACTAAAAAAGTCCCTCGATTGGCTAGAAAGATTAATCGTAGGGTGGGCAGTGCTTAGTCAAGCGATGGCAAGGAAAGGAATCGGTGTGATCCACTGCCCACCGACATCAACTAGTCCGTTGGTGGGCAGTGCTTAGTCAAGGGATGGCAAACAAATGAATCGGTGTAATGCACTGCCCACCCTACATTTACTATTAGCAAACAGCAGTTACCCTTTCAACACCCAGTTTATTGGGCAGCCTTTACATGTCAAGGCTTGCGGTAAGAGCAGGGAATAAGGGAATCACTCCTGAACTGCTGGGCTCAACATCATTAAATAATAAATTTGTTTTCCCTACATAAGCTTGATTAGGGAAAACAATAGTAGATTTCTCGGTAGCTAGGCAAATATTAGCGATGTAACCAGCAATACGACTGCAATAGAACATAACTATCATCAGTTGATCAGGAATTCCTAGATTTTTCCATAAAACACCAGAATAAAAATCTACGTTTGGTTTAATCTTATCGAAGTAAGGAATAGTATCTATTTGCTTATGCATTTCCTTAGCAATATGCATGAAGGTATCTCCCTTGCCTTCTTCAACCATTTGGTGGCAGATTTTGCCGAGAATTCTGGCTCTAGGGTCTATTCCTTTGAATTCAATATGTCCTAAGCCAGGGATTTTCTGTTTTTGAGTCAGGGATTGCTGGATATAGTTTCTGATATTGTCTTCTAGGTCTCCATCAGCAGCGGCAATTTCCTGAAACATCTGCAACACCCTGAAATTAGCGCCCCCATGTTTGTCTCCAGACAAGGCGTTTAAGGCAGAGATTAAACTTCTCCACATTCCCGTACCATTGCTAATATTTTGTTTAGCAGCAAATGTTGAAGGACTCAAGCCAGCGTCTGCATGCAACACCATTAGTGTGTCCATCAAAGAGCGTTGCTCATCGGTTACGTTACCGAAACCGCAGATCATTCCGAGGAGATTATTGATATAGTCATAATTTTGTCCATAACAGCCAACGTCTTGGGGCAATACCAAAGGTTGCTGTTTAACATGTTGTACGATCATCCCTACCATAATAGGAGTTATGGCCAGAGCCTTGAAGATTGCTTCCAACTGTTCGCCTTGATTCCGTAAAGGCAAAGAACATTCTCCGGAAAGATAGGATAATCCAGAACTTAGAATAGCGACGGGATTAGCATGGGTAGAAAAGGAAGAGATTACACTCTTGAGTCCCTTAATAATTTTCTGATCCAGAATAGAGTGTTTGGCCAGTTGCTCCCTAAACCATTGTTTTTCCTCTGGGCTGGGGAGATGTGATTCATATAACAAAATAATGGTATCTAAGTAATCGCAATTCTCGACTACTAATTGGATCGGAATCCCCCGGTAGTATAATTCCAGAGCTCCGGCATCTAAATAACTTAGACTGGCTAATTCAGTAGTTGTGTGCCTGAGTTCGGAATCGTAAATTTGATAGCCTGTAGTTTTTGCTACTGTTTTCCCACAGATTAGTGTTTGTCCTGTCTTGGTAAAGTATATGGGAATAGGGTGAGATGAACCATCGGGTAAGATGATAGTGAGATAAGAATGTTCCATGTTTACAATCAGCTGATAATTCTATGGATAAGCTAACTTCCTAGCTATCAAAAAACACCTCAAAATGGCTTCAAGAACCCAAAAATTAGTATGGGTTTATACTAACTTTAAAATTCTTGGTATCAAGAGATACAAATTATGGCTATAACTAGCAACTTTTGTGATTAGCACCCACTCCAATTATAGGGTATTGTAAACAAAAATAAACACGATCAGGCAAAAATTGTTTATGGTGATAATAAACTAAAATTTGATACTCAATAATTTTGGGTAGATATTGGTAATTAACACCCCTTATGTCCAAAGACAATACTGAAACGTTTCATCTGCGCTTTCTGCGATTAGCGACTGTCAATATAGTCTCCAACATCGCGATTCCCTTAGCAGGGTTAGTAGATACGGCATTTTTAGGACACTTAGCAGATATTAACTATTTAGCTGGGGTTGCTCTAGCTACAGTTATTTTCAACTTGGTCTATCGCAACTGTAACTTTCTGCGGATGGGAACTACCGGCCCAACGGCTCAAGCAGAAGGACGCTTTGACCAAGATGGCGTTACGTTAGTACTTCTACGTAATGGTTTAATTGCTTTAACCCTCGGACTACTCATTATCTTGTTACAATACCCCCTTAGAGAGATAGGCTTTACCTTACTCAGCGCTGCACCTGAGGTTAAAGCTGCTGGACAAGATTACTTTAATGCTCGGATTTGGGGAGCGCCTGCAACCCTACTCAACTTGGTCTTAATCGGCTGGTTTCTAGGCCGGGAAAAGAGCAGCAAAGTGTTAGTCTTGTCAGCTATTGGCAATGGAGCGAATATCATACTGGATTACCTGTTGATTATCCGTTGGGGCTGGGCAAGTGCAGGGGCTGGATATGCTACGGCGGCTGGCCAGTATCTAATGTTATTTATGGGGATGATTTTCATAGCTACAGAAAATGGCTATCCTCAAATGCTAGCGCTAGTAGACAGAATTTTCGACCTAGAGGCCATAAAATCGACCTTTAAGTTGAATGGAAATATCTGGATACGCTCTATTGCTGGAACCGTAACCATTGCTGCCTTTACTGATTTGAGTGCTTATTTGGGGACGATGGTGCTAGCTATCAATACTTTACTGTTGCAGGTGATGATTATCACCTTCTACTTTATTGAGGGATTATCCTTTGCTACGGAAAGTATTGCAGGGAACTTTCGCGGTCAAGGCTTGACCAACAAATTTCCTGCTCTGTTGCGCCTATCTGGAGCAAGCAGCCTGGGCATAGGACTAACCATAGCTTCCTTATTTGTATTCCTGCCAGATCCTCTGTTTGGGTTGATGACCAATCATGGGGAGGTAATTGACGAACTTCACCATTATCTTCTCTGGCTACTTCCCTTTCTAGCACTGAGTTCCCTGGCTTTTATGTTAGATGGGTATTTTTTGGGCTTAACTGAAGGAGCTCTGCTTCGCAAAGGTGTTGTAACCGGTAGTCTTGTTGGTTTTCTCCCTGTAGCTGTAGCATCTTGGTGGTTCCACAGTAGTCAAATCTTATGGCTGGCTATGTGTTGTTATATGGGAGTAAGAGCCTTAGCCCTGGGAGTTCAAGTCCCAAAAACCATGAGGTCTGGGAATAGTTAATCCCATAAGTGTTGAATAGGGAAGAGTGTGGGGAGATGGGGAGATGGGGAGATGGGGAGTGTGGGGAGTGTGGGGAGATGGGGAGATGGGGAGATGGGGAGTGTGGGGAGATGGGGAGATGGGGAGAGGGGGAGATGGGGGGGTGGGGGAGAGGGGGAGGAGGGGAGGGAGGGGGAGGGGGGTAGGGGGAGGAGT
>NZ_JAAHHS010000174.1 GCF_010692395.1 Moorena sp. SIO3H5 | reverse complement strand
TGTGCCGCTTGCAAGCGGCACTCTGTGTAACGCATTGCCGCTGGGGGGTCGTTGTCTACTGAGCCAAAATTTCCATGACCATTAATTAGAGGCGATCGCATGGAGAAATCCTGAGCCATCCGCACCAAAGCGTCATAAACAGCAGTATCCCCATGGGGATGATATTTACCCAACACTTCCCCTACCACACGAGCGCATTTGCGGAATGGACGGTCTGGGCTTAAACCCAGCTCATGCATGGCATAGAGAATTCTTCGGTGTACTGGCTTGAGCCCATCCCTAGCATCTGGTAATGCCCGACCTACAATAACGCTCATGGCGTATTCTAAATAAGACCGGGACATTTCGTTCCGCAAATTTGTCGGGACAATGCGTTCTTGGGATGTACTCATAGTTGGACAAACTCCCTTATTATCGAGGATTTTGCTAAATAAATCGGTTAAAATCTCTCAAAAGAGGCTTTTAACACGTTTTTTTTGCAAATTTGGCTGGTTATTTTTAAATTTTAACACAAAATCTAGACTATAGCCGCTAACAGAACCACGGGCAAGGCTTAGACAATGAGCAGATTCGCGGTTCTTGTGCAAAAATTATGGGAAAAAGACAGAAAATTTCCTAGGGCAGCTTAGAAAATTAACCTGTTCTTGTTCATTTTGACTGGCGGTTTATACCACCAGCTTGTTTTCCTACCCTGACAAAACGTCAGAGGTTCCCAACAACTAAGGAGTTTTTGATGAAACTATCCTATGTTTTGATCGGTTTAGGTATTTTTGCCATCGTTTTGAGACCAGATTTAATCCCTGTCTCCCTCGCTCTAGCTATAATCGCCTTTGGTGTCGTGTTTGGTATGTTTAGGGATCACCTGATGAAGTAATCAGTAAGGTTAATTTATTCATAAGTACCTTGAACTAAAGCGTTTTTCCATCATTTTGGCTGAATCCTGCTATAGTTATGTTTCCTGTCATTTACTCCGATGAGTTTCTTGAACACGATAACGGTCGGTTTCACCCAGAACGACCAGAACGTTTAACTGCCATTGTGGATGCCATCAAAGCTGCACCTTGGGCTGA
Source organism: Moorena sp. SIO3H5 (assembly GCF_010692395.1). Taxonomy (GTDB): domain Bacteria; phylum Cyanobacteriota; class Cyanobacteriia; order Cyanobacteriales; family Coleofasciculaceae; genus Moorena. The sequence goes on along the minus strand of NZ_JAAHHS010000174.1, from coordinate 13,962 downwards.
CCAAATTAAGTGGCAGTTACCGACAGCGGTGGAAACTCGTCGAGTGATGCCCCTAGTACAACAAATTCATAGCCAGCGCTACATTGAGACAGTTGAAGAAATCGCCTTGAGTAATGGTGGCAGGTTAGATGCGGACACAGGGATATCCCCCCGCAGTTACGACGTTGCCCTACTCGCCGTTAGTGCTTGGCTAGATGCGGTAGATCAAGTCCTCACTACCAATAATTCAGCCTTCGTTCTAGCCCGTCCCCCTGGTCATCATGCTGAACGTCAGAGAGGGATGGGGTTTTGCTTATTTTCCAATGCTGCGATCGCAGCTTACTATGCCTTAGAGCAATCAGGAGTCGAACGAGTTGCGATCCTAGACTGGGATGTCCATCACGGCAATGGCACTCAAGATGTTGTGGAACGAGATGCTCGCATTGCCTACATCTCCCTTCATCAATCCCCTTGCTATCCTGGTACAGGCCAAGCCAGTGAACAAGGGTTTCACAATAATGTCCTCAATCTTCCCATGGCACCAGGCAGCACCTTAGCAGATTACCAGCCTATGTTTGAAGAGAAAGTGATGCCATGTTTAACCAAATTTCAGCCAGATTTATTGATTGTCAGTGCTGGTTATGACGCTAATGCCGCCGATCCCTTGGCAAATATTGCCTTGCAGCCAGAAGATTATGGGTTATTTACCAACTATTGTCTGCAACTAACTCGTCGTATTGTTTTTGGTTTAGAGGGCGGGTATGAACTCACTGCTCTAGCTCAGTCCGTGGTAGCAACAATTGAAGCTTGTTTGGCTTAGAAAGTTGATTGGCTTGAGTAGTGTTGGGTAATTGTAGCTGGTGAAATAGATATTTTTATAGCGTTTATCATAGCTATGAGGTACACATTATTTTTTACCTCTTCCCTGCTCCCTGCTCCCTGCTCCCTAAAACCCAGAACCAACGTACCTCATGGTTATAAGACTTGCTATATATATAGCGCTACAGTAGGCGGCGATAGTCAAAACAATTAAATGTTTTAACTCGCCATACTGCCTTGATGATCTTAGAAACAAGAGTAGTTAGATCAACTTAACTGCTCTAAGTCCAAAAAATAGAGTCAGAGCCACAACAGTGGCACCAGCTAGAAGTCCAAAGTAAGCGATCGCTGCAGAGATCATTGTATTCTCCCGAAAATTCAATAGTTTAATAATATTACCTAATTTTACCTCATATTGACTGTTATTCCTCAGAGCAATAGTCAAGCGTCAATAGTCAACCGTCAACCGTCAACCGTTAACCATTAACCGTCAACAGTCAATAAACATGGAATACAATCAATTTTTTATTTTTGTGTGGCGCTTTAATGCGATTCTTATTCTGGTTGCCGGATTGCTGGCCATACCAGCAGCTTTCGCTTCTTTGGCTTCTGTTGCTATGAAGATAATAGTCAAAATTACTAGGAAAAACCGGCGGACTATTAACGTTGTTAATGTCAATCATAACGATAGCTCAAAATATCACAAAAAGTCTCAAAAGTTGCAAATCGGTGATTTTATAGAAGTTGATGGCACAACCTATATAATGCTACAGCTGTACTATACCCAATCCTATTCTGCTAAATCTACAAGCTCAATTATAAACTATTTGTTTTTGGATAGTGAAACAGGTACAAGTAAATGGCTATTTTCTAATAATGACTATTTAATTAAGGGCTTTAGGTTAATTTCAGAAACTAATAATAATACCAATAATACTGGTGAATCTATATCACAAGTTCGCGCCGTTTTATACCAGCTTATGAAACAAGATACCAATGGTGATGGAAGATTAACAAACGAGAAGGGTATGACAATAGCGTTTACCCATTTCAATGGTAATGACTATCAGGAAGTCCTAACTGGAGTAGATAGATTTTTGGGTTACAAGGTTATCAACGCAAATAGCCTATTAATTGTGTACAAGCGGGATGGGATTGTTTATTCAGCAAAGGTCTCTTTAGATAATTTCGCTCTGTCCAATGAAAAGGAAATCGCTAAATACGAAAAACTTACCTCTGTAAGCTAAACTCTCCTGTTCTTTCCTCTTCTCGTCCTAAACCAACCACACTTCCCACACCCCCGATCAGCAAGAGGTCTATTAATCGTAGGGTGGGCAGTGCAATGTGGTTTGCAAGCTTAATTATCTGTCTTCTCCTGGACTGCCCACCCTACATGAACTGACGGCTGACCACTGACGGCTGACCACTGACGGCTGACCGCTTAGGCGATCACCTTAAAATCAGAAATCGCTCTATTTCACCTACATGGTTCTTGCCTCTTTCCTTACCCGTAGCGCTATCAATGCTATTGTATGCAGATCCAAAAACTGTCATTCCTTTCAACTTACCCGAAAATAGGCTTTGTATCATAAAAATTAAATTGATTAATATTATTGCACTTAAAGGTTGAGTAAAATGCAAGAAAGATTTAGTAACCAAAGCCATAGTACAGGTTGGGTCATTCAGTCTTGGGCGTCTTTTGTTATTTCTATTTTTGCCATGGGTATTGGCATTGCCAATTTGCCAGCAGATAACTGGATTAAAGGGTACTTAGGTATGGGTTTAGTGTTCTCTGTTGGCTCTAGCATCAACATCGCCAAAACTACACGAGATATCCATGAATCGAAAAAATTAACCTCCAAAGTTGAAGAAGCTAGAGTGGAAAAACTACTGACTGACCACAATCCTATGCATTAATATCAAGTTTATCAGCTATCAGCTTAAGCGCTACGCGCACGCTACGCGAACAGCATTCAGCATTCAGTTATTATTTATTAGTTATTAATCGTAAGGTGGGCAGTGCAACGTGGTTTGCAAGCTAAATTATTTGTCTTCTGCTGCACTGCCCACCCTACATGAACCTGACCACTGACCACTGACCGCTGACCGCTGACCCCTTAGGCAATTACCTTAAAATCAGAAATCGTCTCAATCCATACCCGTGCTCCACAATGTAGGGGACTATCTGGGCGATACATGACCCGACAAGGGCCATTGACTTCGACAGTATGACCGTAAGTATTTTTAGAGCCTCGTTTTACCGTAATCACTGGATTGCGTTCGCCGGTCTTGAGATTTTGGCGAATCACTTTCTGATTAACGTGGATGACCGCCTTCGTGTAATTTGTACGCTTTGACCAATTCCGCTTCGGTCCGCGAGTGCCAGGGGTAACTACTGGCATGCCATCAAATAACGGAATCACCCAAGTTCTACCGACCTTATAAGCTCCTTTCACTCTGCCCTTGCTCAACAGGAAACGGACGCGAGTGGCAGAGATACCTAGTAATTCAGCAGCTTGTGCGGTAGAAATCATCATGGCGGTAAAACCATTGCTTTAACGATATTGTTATTGTAACAGGATTTCCGAAAAGAGGCAAAGGGTGGATAGGGTGTAAAGGGTTAATAGGGTGTGAGACTAGAAAAACTATTGCATTGTTATAACGGGTGATATGGGCTATGTAGTTGATGTGGGAGGTTAGAAAAAACTATTGGATTGTCGCAATTAACTTTGAGCCGGTGGGTGGAATGGGCATCAGGGGTGGAACGGGCATCTTGCCTGTTTCATTTCCGGACGGGCTGTCCCAACACTGGCTACAAAGTGCTCAGAGCCCTTGGTTGGTGCGTTACGGGGCGACTTCAGGGGCAAAGAGGTTGAACATGAAGGCAAGCCCGCCCCTAACACACCCTACGCAACATTTACCCGATCCCGATTCCCGATTCCCGATTCCCGATTCCCGATTCCCTGTTCCCTGTTGCCTCAACAAAAAAAATTCGGTCAAGTTCTGGTTAATACCAATGCTTGACCGAATTATTTTTTGTAATAGTCAAGAGCCCTAGGATCCTTGACTATTTGTTCACCAAATCAACAACATACTAACTTAGGTCTTAGACTTCAGACGTCGTACTTTCTCCTGAGTTTTTTCCTGTAGCCAGGGATTGGAATCCCTGGCTACTTGCTATCTTAATCTACCAACAGATGTCGAATCAAAATACTGATCACCTCACCAGGATTTCCGGTAGGTTGAGGAGCGCTCCACTCATGAACTTGGGCGTAGCCACGGCCATAAAGATTATAGATTGTGACCCGCACAGTTTTGGGAGAACCGATCAATATATGTTTGATTTGCTCCCGTCCTGGCTGGGGTTGGCCAAATAATTCAGGGAGATTAGGATTGTTGGGATTATACTCAAAATTGGGGAGAAAGTTTTCGATGTCCATAATGTTTTTTGCTGTTGTATTTGTGACATTTTTATGGTAATAAATAATTATTTATTTTGTCAAGTAAATTTGATTTATTTTTGTGATATTTATTTTTTGGTAGGGGTATATATAAAAAAAATTAGTATTTTTTTACTGATGTTTGTAATTAGCGATCGCTTAGAGCTTGTCTGAGAAGTCCCATTTGCTACATTTAAGCCCCCTAAGTCCCCCAATTTTGGGGGACTTTTAGAAGCCAATTGACTCTTGTCCCCCCCAAAGTTGGGGGGCTAGGGGGGCAAAATTCAGTATCAAAAAATTTTTCAAATATCCTCTTAGCCTAGCCTAAGGCAAATCCCATAGCGCCTCTTTCATAGCATCGCATTTTTTGATAAATTATAAATTCTAAATTCTATCGTTTATACTAATAGTATTGAGCTACCTATGATTTTTTTCCTACTCCCTGCTCCCTGCTCCCTGCTCCCTGCTCCCTGCTCCCTGCTCCCTGCTCCCTGCTCCCTACTCCATAAATTGCTATAATTAAACCTATCCAACATAATTACCTATAAATTATGGCAGTATTGTCCCTTTTGGCTAGTTTAGAACTATCGAAAGTAGCGTCACCGTTGTTAGGTATTATTGCGGGACAAGCAGGGAAGCATATAATTCAATCTCTGACTAAAAGCGATGTCGAAAAAGCCATCAAAGCCGGAGCAGAAGCCGTTGATCAATGGGACAAACAACTGGATAGTCAACAGCGTTTATTTTTTCACGCTCCCCCGGATGGCTGGAAGGGAGTTAATCGGTTTTTGAACGACTATTTTACTCATTCAGCTGTTTTAGCGGAATTACAGAAACCCTTACTTAATCAAGGGAAGCCAGACCGGGATATTTTAAGCACGGTATTTCAACAAGAAGCTGACGCCAAGACTATTAAACTAAATCAAGACAGTCTCAAGCCTTGGATAGAGACATTTATTAATGCTTATTTTCAGCAGACTGATACTTATCTAAAATTTCAGGTAGCTAAAGGGGATTATAATCAACAGTTAGCTAACTGGTATGATGATGTCAAATTTGCTGGCATTGCTGTGCCTGGGCAAGAAGTAGAAAAATCCGAGAAGTTAGCCCAGATTTTCGTAATGCCAGATGTAGTGGAAGACGTATCAACTGCTGGCGCTTGGGAGCGGGAGTTGTTAGCAGCTGGTAGTGGGGAAAAAGCAGAAAGGGCACTATTGGAAAAGACAACTGGGCGGAAATTCTTGGCTGAGCAGTTATTGACTCAAAGTCAGTCGAGACGAGTGGTAATATTAGGTGCGCCAGGCTCTGGTAAAACCACATTGATGAGCTATTTTGCAGTAATGTTAGCTCAGCAAAATCCTGACATTTTAGGATTAGATGGTGATACCGACTGGCTACCGATTTTAATCAGGATGCGAGACTTTGCGAGACATCTCGATAAAAGCCTGATCGACTATGCTCGGATATTTGCGGAAAACACCATGTCAGTGAAACCGTTACCAGTGGGATTTTTTGAGCATTGGTTGTCTGATGGTAGAGCCTTGATATTGCTGGATGGTTTGGATGAAGTCGCAGAAGAGGCTAAACGCCATGATGTAGTCAGGCGCATCGAGAATTTTTTAGGACAGTTTGACAGAAATCGCGCTATTATTACATCTCGCCCTGCTGGTTATCGACGGGACTTTTTCCGCACTGAAGAATTTCCCCACTATCAAATTCAACCCTTTGATGACCAGAAGATTTCAGCATTTATTGATAACTGGTATAACAGTCGCTTTCAAGACCAAGCAGAAGCCGAAAGGTGGAAGCAGAGTTTACGAAAAGCCCTGCATGATAATGACCGGATTACCTTGTTGGCACGGAATCCGTTATTGTTGACAATTATTGCCTTGATTCATCGGTATCAAGCAGTATTGCCCAAAAAACGCCATAAGCTTTATGACAAGGCGGTAGAAACCTTGTTAATCAATTGGGATAAGCTTAAAGACTTAAGTAGTGATAAGCGGTTGAAATATTTGGATTTCGAGGATGATTTACGCCGGTTGATGGAATCTTTGGCTTATTGGATTCATACCCAGGGAAATATTGAAGATAACGACAGTGGCACCTTAATTGATAAAAATGATTTGATTGATCAGTTGAAGCAGCAGATTAAAGACTTGAAGCAGGTGCAGCCCCATCAGGCCGAGCAAGAGGCGAAAAGATTTGTGGAATTGATTCGGGAGCGCACTGGTTTATTAAATGAGCAGGGGCAAGATTGTTATGGCTTTGTCCATAAAACCTTTCAGGAATATTTGTGTGCTGAAGAGATTAACTATCAAGCGGATAATGAGAGAGATTCTGAGATTGTTTTGGATCCGATTCGGGAGCATTTGCATGACTCCCACTGGCGCGAAGTGTTATTATTGCTGATAGCACAACAAAAACCGAAAAATGCGGCAAAGGCAATTCGAGCAGTATTGACTAATAATAGTAACTATGAGCAGTGGTTACATCGGGATTTGTTGTTTGCTGGTAATTGTTTGGCAGAAGACCCGAAAAATTTGCGCGGTGCTGAGAGTGGGTTGGTGCAAGAGATTTTAAAGCGCTTGGTTGAGTTGAAGGTAAGTAAAGATAAGCGCGTTGTGAATAAGATTCGCAAGCAGGTTTATCAAATAATTTGCAGTTTGTCTGAAACAGATTTTCAAGCACCGGTATTGGAATTGTTGAAAGAGCGATCTGATTTAATTGGTGAGAAACAATTGCTAAAGTATCAAGTTGAGTTAGGGGAAAAAAATCAGGTAATTGAAATATATCAAGAACGACTAAAGGATAATGACTCTGATGTGCGTAGTAGTGCAGCCTTGACTTTGGGCAGATTGGGCAACAGCTCAGAAACTCTACTCAACGCCCTACTACCACTGTTTAAGTATAATGACTCTGATGTGCGTAGTAGCGCAGCCAAAGTCTTGGACATATTTGGCAACAGTTCAGAAACCGTAGTCAACGCCCTACTACCACTGCTTAAGTATAATGACTCTCTGGTGCGTATGAAGGCATCCTTGGCCTTGGGCATATTGGGCAACAGTTCTGAAATCGTAGTCAACGCCCTACTACCACTACTTCAAGATAATAACTTTGGTGTGCGTGAGCAGACAGCCGCAGTCTTGCATGACTTGGGCAACAGTTCCGAAATCGTAGTCAATGCTCTACGAGCACTACTTGAGAATGATGACTATGATGTGCGTATAACGGCAGCCTTCGCTTTGGTCAATTTGGGTCACAGTTCAGAAACCGTAGTCAACTTGCTTCAACAACTACTTCAAAATCCTGATCCTTATGAACGTTTGAGGGCAGCGGAAGTCTTGGGAGAATTGGGCAACAGCTCAGAAGTAGTCAATGCCCTACTACCACTGCTTCAGGATAAATCTTCTAGTGTGCGTGCAAAGGCAGCGGAAGTCTTGGGCATATTGGAAAACAGCTCAGAAGTAGTCAATGCTCTACTACCACTACTTCAGGATAATCACTCTGATGTACGTATAACGACAATCCAATCCTTGAGAAAGTTGGGTAACACCTCAGAAACAGTAGTGAGCACCCTACTAGCACTGCTTGAGGATAATCACTTTGATGTACGTATGTCGGCAGCGGACGTTTTGGGAGAATTGGGCAACAGCTCAGAAGTAGTCAATTCCCTACTACCACTACTTCAAGATAATCACTTTCATATGCGTATAACAGCAGCCTATGCCTTAAGCGCATTGGGCAATAGCTCAGAAACCGCAGTCAACGCCCTACTAGCACAGCTTGATAATCCCAACTCTGATGTGCGTGCAGGGGTAACCTTGGTGTTGGGCATGTTGATCGACAGCTCAGAAACCGTAGTCAGCGCTTTACGAGGAAGACTTCAAGATCAAAATTCTATTGTGCGTTGGAGGGCAGCCGATGCCTTAGTTAAATTGGGCAATAGCTCAGACACGGTAGTGAGCACCCTACTAGCATTGCTTGAGAATAACAAGTCTGACGTGCATATGGAGGCAGCCTTAACCTTGGTTAAATTGGGCAACAGCTCAGAAACAGTAGTGAGCACCCTACTAGCAATGCTTGGGAATTCCAAGTCTAATGTGCATCACAGGGCAGTCATAGCCTTGGTTAAATTGGGCAAAACATCCAATCATATTCTCCCTACCGTGATTGAATGGATTGAACAACACCAGGATTCCGACTATGTGGGCGGTGGTATTGATGCCCTGTGGGATTTGGTTGTAGGAAGGGAGTAGGGAGTCGGGAGTCGGGAGTAGTAGGAAAGAGATCTAAAGAATTTTTGATGTTGTGATAAATCAAGAGATTTATGTGCTGTAGTATAATACTATCCATTTTAAAAGTATTGTTGTTGTTGGATGCGATCGCATTTTCCGATTCCCGATTCCCGATTCCCGATTCCCGATTCCCGATTCCCTACTCCCTAAAATCCAACTATTGCGATAACACAACATAAAACCCTCAACAGCTCTAAGCCATCGAGGATTTAGTAATATGAAAAGCTGAAAGCTGATGGCTGATAGCTGAATGCTTACCTTTTTTTCCTACGCTTCCTTGCCAGCTTCCTCTCCTTAATTTTGGCAGCCACAACACTTGGTTCAATAGGCAATCCTGCTCTAGGAATGACCTGATATTGTCGCTCCTCTTCTAGATTTTTAAGCTTAGTGTAATCAACCCAGTGGATACAATCTACTGGACAAGTGTCTATCGCTTCTTGTATCACCTCTTCTGAGTCGCCATCTTGCCGAAAAACCCGGGATCTACCGTGGTCCTCTTCCATGTAAAACGTATTGCGAGCGACGTGGGCGCAGTGTTTACAGCCAATGCAAGTAATTTCATCAACGTAAACACCTTTTTGTCGCAGAATACCCCCTAGCTCTGGCTCAAAACCAGACCGCTCTGGAGCATCTCGAAAGACACCCCCTAACTCTGGTTCTAAACCCGAACGCTCTGGCGTCGGTGAGAACTCAGACATTATGCGCTCCAGCGTTGTACCACTAAACGAATTGAACCATCTTTATTATCTTGTTGCTCAGCAACCTCAAAGCCTTGCTTAGCAGTTTCCTTAATTACTGTGTTGTAAGCGTAACGCTGGGTTACCCGTTGTAGGAAACCATCTACAGACCAAGGCTGTTGCCAATACTGAAAATCAGCAACTAGTTCGTAGGCGTTACCATTCCAACTAAAACCGATGTCGTAGTCATTCTCTTGCTCAATCACTACTTCAGCAGTGCGAGTTTGACCTTGATAACCGCGCACAGAGCTAGGACCAGATTGCCAATCAATCCCTAAGTCACTTAAAGCAGTTTCTAAGGATGAACGGTTACGGATTTGGGTTTTGATAGTGCTGAAATGAGACATTTTTGGTAATTAAACTAATTTACTAACTGGAACACAAATTTACCAATGGCTAACCGTAGCTTGAGTTGTCGCTGTTGCGGACAGTTCAAGCTTTTGGTCGAAGTAATCTGATGTTTTCTCAACAGATACGACTCGTCCTAGCTGAGCTTCAATAGCAGCTGTTACCTCTGCGCAAGATGCTCCGATGATCCCAGTGACTTTTTCCTGGACTCGACCATCTGGATAAATGACAAACTCTAATGTTTCCATAGTCGCCTTAGTGCTCGGTTTATGCCTATTTAGAGGTTGTGGCACCGGTTGTTGCACCTGTCCAGGAGTATGTAATCCCGGATTGATATCACACTACGCATTAAGGTGTTTGACATTGATACAAGCAGCAAAAGTAGTTCTAGTAAACTATTGCCTCTTGCCTCTTGCCTCTTGCCTTTCGCGTAGCGCTATATCACTGATTACTGACTAGTGCTATAGCTGGTCACTAATCAAATGATAATAATTCAGATCATGGCGCAAACAACATTAACATAAGTTTATAGTATATCGAGTGTTTACTTTAATATTTTGTTAGTTTCTCGTAACTTTAGGGAATAGTCAAGGGGTGGTATAACCCAAAAATGGTTTATTAACAAAAATATAGGGGTTTTTAATTAAGGGACTGAGGCCGTGGGGCACAAGCTATAAACGGCTATATATAAACCTAGGGGACTAGGCCAGGGTAAGCCAAAAAAAAAATTGAGCCAGAATGTGATATTGGTCAAGGATTATGACTATATAACGCCAAGATTTTTCAGCACTATTGCATGATTATATCAATAATATTGATAATAATTCTTCTTTATTGATTTTTTCCCTTACCCTGGGGACTGGGCAAAGTATGAAGTATGAAGTATGAATTATTAAAGTTGGGCGAAAGAGTCTATAAGTTATGAGTGAAACGCAAGTCAGAGGTGTAAATAACCCCAAAACCGCCAATCCCAATGGATTAGAGCGAATACGAGTAGGGGTTTTAGGCTTTGGGGGATTAGGTCAAGCCGCTACCAGAGTTTTAGCTCCTAAGGGAGAAATGCTTTGGGTAGCAGCAGCTGACCGAAAAGGTTATGCGTATGACGCGGCTGGGTTAAATCCTGAGCGTTGTATCCAGACCTACCAATCCCAAGGTTCTTTAGGTTATCTAGAACCAGGTGGCACTTTAAGTAGCAACAGTATCGAAGACTTAATCCAAAACGCGACAGTAGATGGATATTTCCTAGCACTGCCAAATTTACCGAATACCTTTATGGCATCGGTGGTTAAGCAATTTATTCAATCGGGTTGGCAGGGAGTGTTAGTAGATGCTCTCAAGCGCACTAGTGCTCTAGAACAACTGTTGCAACTGCAAGATGAATTGCAAGCTGCTGGAATTACCTATATGACTGGCTGCGGTGCGACACCAGGATTATTGACCGCTGCTGCTGCGATCGCATCTCAAAGCTATGCCGAGATTCATAGTGTCAAAATTACCTTTGGGGTAGGGATTGCTAACTGGGAAGCCTATCGAGCCACCATTCGAGAAGATATTGCTCACCTTCCCGGTTATGATGTAGAACGAGCCAAAGCCATGAGTGATGCTGAAGTCGAAGCCTTATTAGATGAAACCAAAGGCATCATCAGCCTAGAGAATATGGAACACGCTGATGATGTGATGCTGGAACTAGCAGGGATTTGCTCACGCGATCGCGTTTCTGTTGGTGGTGTCGTTGATACCCGCAATCCTAAAAAACCCCTCAGTACCAATGTCCAAATCACCGGTCGCACCTTTGAGGGTAAAATTTCCACTCACACCTTTACCCTTGGTGATGAAACCAGCATGGCTGCTAATGTCTGTGGTCCCGCCTTTGGCTATCTAAAAGCAGGAGTTTCCCTACATCACAAAGGGATTTATGGTCTATTGACTGCTGCTGAAGTCATGCCGCAGTTTGTGAAATAGTCGGTTTTAGGGAGTAGGGAGTAGGGAGTAGGGAGTAGGGAATAGGGAACAGGGAACAGGGAACAGGGAACAGGTAAGAAATGCTGTGTAGCTCTGTATATTTGTATAGCTGATAAAAACGCTATAATAAAAGAATTTCCTGATAATAACCCTTAATCACAATCTCCCTATCTCCCCATTTCCCCATCTCCCCATCTCCCCATCTCCTTACCCTCTTCAACTAAGCTGGATGTTTCCTCCTGTTCCAGATTAATCCCATCGGTCGTTTGTAGCACAAATGGTAGACTAGCCCCTAGTAAACCTCGCTGAATCCGTTGGGGTGTCTCTTGGAACACCACAAACAAGGGATAGATACGGTTTACGCCATCACTGAGAATGTGTTGATAGCCAGGAGGCATTAGCCATTCATAGTCTTTGTCTAGTAAAACTTGGGTCTGACGCCAGCGACTGAGCAAGTCAGAAAAGTCTTCATGGGGGCGATGGATAAATAGAACAATCTCTATCTCCATCTTGATTTTCCATTCGGGATCGCACATTACCATAGCTAGATCACAGGGTAAAGCTACGGTTTCGGTGATCGTGCCATGGCTAACACTTTTATGCCCTAAGGAGGATGGCGAGTGACGAATTCTCACCACTGGCAAGGGAATGGTGATCACACTCTCGTAAGGTCGGCGCATACTAGGAATCATTTCCAGGTAAGGTCGATAGGATTTCAGGAGTGCGATCGCACCATCATGGTTACTATACTCTGCTAGCCAAGCTTCGTAATCAGATTTCTGAACAGGCATCGAATTAGCCCATAGTTTCAAACACTTTAAACATTGGTAGATACATAGATATCAAAATCACACCAACCATGCCTCCCAAAACCACAATCATAATTGGTTCCAAGATACTAGTTAGTGCTTTAACCGCTTGCTCCACTTCATCTTCATAGAAGTCAGCAACTTTCATCACCATAGAATCCAACTCACCCGTCTCTTCACCAATACTAATCATTTGAATTGCTAAAGGAGGAAAAATGTTTTCTCGTTGTAAAGCGAGGCTAATCATTCCACCCTGTTGAATCTCATTCTTAGCTGAGTTAATAGCATTAGAAATTACCTGGTTACCCGCTGTATCTCTGACAATATCTAAGGAATTCAGGATCGGTACTCCCGAACGAGTTAAGGAGCCAAATACTCGGCAAAAGCGAGCTACGGAGCCTTTTTCATTCAACTCACCAAACAGAGGCAGTTTCAACTGCAAACCATCAATTTGCAACTTACCCATGGGGGTTTTGTAGTAATACTTGAAAGCTGTATATAAAGCACCTACAACAACAATAGGAATCAGAACTTTCCAACTTCTGAGGATGCCGCTCAACCATAGCATAAATCGGGTTAAAAATGGCAATTCTGTTCCTAAATCTTGGAATATCCCAGCAAAGATTGGGATCAGAAACATTGTCATTGCCAGAAAAACCAGTAAGGCTAAAAATCCTACCACACTAGGGTAAGCCATAGCTGATTTGATTTGGTTTTGCAGGCGATTCATATCTTCGAGCAGCTTAGCTAATCGGTTGAGCACTTCATCAAGTACACCCCCAACCTCGCCAGCCTGAACCATACTCACATAAAGATCATCAAAACAATCTGGATGGTTACGCATGGCATCCGATAGATTAGTTCCTTGTTGAACCTCGGCACTGATGTTCATCAACGCCTTTTTCAGCTTAGGATTAGAACACTGTTCCCCTAATACCCCAAGACATCGGACGATAGCCACACCAGCATTAACCATAGCGGCAAACTGACGAGAAAAGACTGCTTTGTCTTTGATCGTGACATTGGTAAATTTTTCAGAAAGGCCTGATAGGCTAAAGTCAATATCTATGCTTTTCTTGACGCTGCCAACAGTAGCATACCGATGTTCCAGCATGGTGCGGGCTTGTTCTGGAGTAGCAGCGTCAATTTTTTCTTTTTTAGATTTGCCTGATTTGTCCCGAACTTGAGCAATAAAAGTAGGCATAGCTTTTTTCTAGATTAAGTCTAATAGCAAGTTTTATGATAAGAGTAGTTGCTTCCTCTAGACTAGGGATAAGCTGTTAGCTATCAGCTGTCAGCCGTCAGCTTAAGATAAACCTCGAAAGGGATAATTTAATATTAAGAGATTTTAGAGAATTAAAAGTCTGGGGAAAAGCCCATCAAAGCATTAGCACATCAAGTAGCACCTCAAGTAGCGCATTAGCTGATAGCTGATAGCTGTTCGCGTAGCGTGCGCGTAGCGCTTAAGCTGATAGCTGATAGCTTACGACTAGCGGGTCGCCTTTGCTCTACCGCCCTTAGAATTCATCGCTGCAGAACCACCAACGATACGTTGCAATTCATCGGGTTA
>NZ_JAAHHS010000173.1 GCF_010692395.1 Moorena sp. SIO3H5 | reverse complement strand
AACTGGCTGACACTCTCTCGAAAGGTAAACCTTACCTGTTGGTTAACAGCTACTAGGTCACTACGTATAGACTTGAGAGTATTAACTGCTTCGGTGTAAGCTGCGATCGCATTTTCCTCTTTTCCAAGCCCTGCCGAAATACGTCCCAGTTGCCATTGCCAGCGATAGCTAATATCCGGAGCATTGATTTCCTGAGCTAACTTTAAGGCTTGTTGAGTCAGGTCTTGAGACTCTGACAATTGCTGATTATGCTCATACAGTTCACCTAGAGTACCAATAGCATAAGCTTCAGCTCGCTTATCTCCCAAGGTTTTAGCCTGTTGTGCCGCAGTAGCTAGGATTTTAGCAATTTCATAAGAAGGAGCAACCGCAATCTTAACCGAAGGCTGAAGTCTTTTGGCTAAAGTCTGAACATATCCTTCATCCTTGATACTTCTAACTTCATCCTTCATTAGGCTTTTAGCAAAATTAATCCTCAGATAGATACTGCGGCGGCTCAGAGGTAAGGATTCCAGTTGGGGCGGGATTTTAGGGATTAGTGATTGTGCTTGCTTTATCCTTTTAGTATCAATCAATAAGCTAAGTTGATTTAATTGGGCTTCAACCTTAGTGATTGGATCTAATGACTCATCGAATGCTTGTTGATAGTAGTCAAATGCTTGTTGATAGTAGTCAATAGCTTCGTCTAATTGTTGCTGAGTCTGCGCTGTATCACCTGAGCTAAGCTGAGCCCGCACTGTATCCCCTGAGCTAAGCTGATCCTGCCCTGTATACCCTGAGCTAAACTGAGCTCGGGCTGTATTCCCTAAACTAAATAGTGTAGCGCTAATCTCTTGAGACGATGATAAGCTTCGGGAAATCTGTAAGCTTTTTTCTAAGGTTTCCCGGGATTGGCTCAGCTGTCCTACTAATTGACGCATATTCCCAAGCGATCGCAACAATACCGCTTTATTCAAAGAGTCAGGTTGAGCAATTAACGATTCCTCGACCTGATTGAGTAGATTCAAAGCCCGCTTATACATCCCTAAGTCTTGTAGGGCTTGGGCTATATTAATCTGACTGCGAATCTGACCAGCTTCATCCCCTAATTCACCATAAGTTAGCGCAGCTTGCTCCCAACTTTCCATTGCTGCTTTTGATTCTGATGAACCAAGCTCAATACTCCCTTTTATCATTAGGGATTGCGCCAGCACTTGTAAGTATGCTGTAGACTTATCACTCGGTTTTATAGAGCGCAATATTTTTTCACTATTAGCGATCGCATTCTTAGCTTGAGTCCATAATCCCAGTTGCTGATAAGCCAACGAGAGATTACTCAACACCATCGCTTCTGAGAGCTGATCTCCCTGAGTTTGATTACCCTCAAGAGCTTGTTCTAAAACATTTACTGCTTCGGCAAATCTACCTGAATCGTAGAGACCTTGCCCCTGTGCAAGTAACGTGGAAAGTTTAAGGTTATCAGGTTGAACATTATCAGGTTGAACGTTATCAGGTTTAAGAGCAATATCCCCTTCAACCTTCGGTGGGACTTTCGCTAAAACTGGAGGCACTAAATTGCACAATAATGCTGTTAACAGAGCGATCAGAGGCAAACTTATCCACCTCCTTATCCTCAACCCTAAATATTTTCGATTTGCTCTAGCTAGACTCCCATAACATATCCTTTTTTTGACCATTGTCTTTTTTTCCAATTACTGCATCTCATAACTATGATGATAAGCGCTATATTTATAGCAGTTTTTAATTGTTAATTTTTAATTGTTAATTTTCATTTCATTGTTCAAAATGGTCTAAAAATCACCGAAAAGTAGAATCCATCTTCCTGTAACGTTCTATCTCTAGTTTCAACATCCACTAACTGCAAGCCCCAGCCGACATTAGCCTCTAGGAAATTTCCTTGCTGCCATCGCAAACCGAGACCAAGGGATGCGATCGTGTTATCATCAATATCATTTTCATCGTCTATATTCCAGCCAGTACCAAAATCAAGAAAAGGAGTCAACTGCACCAGAGTTCCGCTATCATTCTGAATAATTGGCAGACGCAGCTCCGCAGAAATAAATGCGCCATTGTCCGATAGAATCAAATCCTGGCGATAGCCCCGTACACTCTCTAAACCGCCAATCCCTATCTGTTCTAATGGTACCAAGCTTCGGTCTGCTAGTTGCACATCCCCTCGGATTAATAATATAGTGTTTGGTGCTAGTAGCCTTACCCACTGCCCTTGACCACGCCAAGCGAAGAAATTGCTATCGGGTCCACCCCTATTAAGAGTAGTATCTCCTGAACTAATCCCGATACTTAACTGGGAACGAGCTGCTAAAACTTGTTGTTCACTGCGCTTAGTCCACTCTTGGAATAACCGGATGGCATTAATCCGCGTACGCCCTTCATCATCAGCTCCTGCTGATAAAGGAAAGGGCGTATCTAATATAGATGTTTCACTTTCCTGGCGTGAGCCGGTGATACCAATAGCTACTTCTTCGGTAGGGGTTTGGAATACAGGCTGGCGCAGGGTTATTTCATAAAAGCGTGATTCTGAATCAATATCTATATCATCAAAAGGAGGCTCAATTACTTCACTAGATGTTGTCCCATAGGCTAAGCGCAAGGTACCATTGCGGGGATTAATCGGTAAGGTATAGCTAACATCAAAGGTATCACTACCATCAGTGTTGGTGTAGTTGAATTCTAAGGCATCTCCCAATCCCAGTAAATTGCCTTCTCGAATTTGGGGACGACGCCGAAAGCTTCCTACACTGGGAGAGCGTCCATTATCTAGTGTTATTTGGGTGCTGAAGGTCTTGGCTTCAGTTACTGTTACTTCTAGCAAACTCTCCCCAGGCTCCACCCCCGCCGACAGTTCAGCTGAGATGTTGGCAATTAGAGGGTCGAGTCGCAGCATTTGTAAGCCTTCTAGTAAGCGTCTTACATTCAGAGGCTTCTTGGTAGCGATCGCAAGACGGCTTTTGATGTAATTAGGATTAAGCCGACTCAGACCCTTGACAATAATATCTTCTAATTCCCCTTCGATAATCTCAATGCTAACTATTCCATCTTCAAGTTGCTGAGGTGGGATATAGGCTCCAGAGTTAACGTATCCTTCATCATCATATAACTTGGTAATCTCAGACCTGATTTTAAATAATGTTGGGAAGGAGATTGGTTGATTGAGGAAAGGTTCGGTAATTTCCGCTAATTTTTCCTGGCTGAATACCGTTGAGCCAATAATATTAAACCGTTTAATGAAAATTTGTTTTGGAATGTCCTCCAGAATTTCATCCGGTAGACCAGGGCTAGGAGCAGATGGGTCAAGCAGTTCGTCTACAGGAGGAAGTTTCTGGGGAGGTTGGGGTTCTGGTGCTCGTTCCAGAGAGGGGGGTCTATCCGGCAGCCGCTCCTCTGGTAGCTCTATACCCGGAGGTAGGTTTGGAGGTAGGGCTTGACTAATTTTTGGTGGAGCTGGAGGACTGAGGAGCTGGTTAATACCCATGGTGTTGAGATTTGTTACAGTGTCGCTCCCTAAAACCTGATTATCCCCTTTGTTCAAGTTCTCTGGAATTAGCACTGGCTCCTGTGGTAATGAATCCTTTACGAAGACTAGACTCTGGTCATTAACAGCAGCTTCAGCTTCTAAAGGTTTCAAGATTAGGCTACTGACAACTGCTAATGCACCTAAGGTTAACAAAGATGAACTCCTGACTACTGCAACAAATCTAAACATTACTTCCGAAATCGCAAATGTTTTTAGTAGGTAATAACTATGATTAGCTTTCCTGGTGATAGAGTGGCAAATAAAACCAACAGTAGTCAAGGGTAAGGGAATAAATTGACAACTAACGTAATAGATGTGTAGATCTATTAGTTTATATAGGGATAAGTTTTGCCTCCGCTACTCCGAGTGAAGCATTTTTGCTGTTTGAGTTTAACCTTTTACTATCGCGCTTTTCTATTAAAGAAAACACATATTTCCTAAACTGTGTTGATTTTTAACAAAAATTCATAAATTATCTAGCGCTACTTTTTGTGAATTAATGGGGTGTTTGGGTTTATTAAGTTATTAATAATTAATAGCGCTATACTTTAGCTGAGTTTATCTAGCGCTATTTTTTTACCCGATTGCCTCAAGACTTTGTTACAAAAATTTGCAAAATATGTTATAATATAAATTTTTTATGTTATAATAGAATTATAAGACGCGAAAGCGTTAAGAACCAGCCTGAAGTTTTGCGAAGGCCAAAGGCTGGTTCTAGACTCCCAGTTAAGGAGATACCTAAAGTATGACTTACAGCGAACGCCTATACCCGTGGGCGATAATCCGCCTATTGCCAAGGATGCAACGGGTAGTTGTTGGTCGGTACCGGAACCGGTCTGATGCTGAAGGGCATTTGCAGGTGCTTAAACGCCTGATGCCTGATGGGGAATTTGTGATTATTTTTAATTTGCCTGAACCTATGGATGAAGAACCTGAGGGGAGTGAGGAGTAGGGTTTGGCCTGAGCATGCTTTGTTGCTCAACAGGGCGCGATGCTTGGTACGAGCCGCCACGCGATTGGCCGTAGGCCACGCTAAAAGCGATCGCATAAGCGCGGAAGCTTTGCGTGACTCGCGTAGCGTTATCTTCGCTCACGCTACGCGATTGGCCGTAGGCCACGCTAAAAGCGATGCTCGCTACGAGCCGCTACGCGAACGCACTATTTCAGAAATTGCTGAAATTCTCGATAGTGACAGGATTCCGCCGTCAGGATAATTGTACCATCTTCCCCAACAGTCCAACCTTGAGCTTCCACTATTTTCTTGGGACGAGAAGCAGTAGGAGTCTCGACACTGCGCCGTTTTCCTTTCATCGGTAAGTAACTGACTTCAGAGGTAGGAGTAGAAGCAACTTTTTCGATCCTGTTTGGTTCAGTTAGGGCTACTTTTCCACTGCTGGGACAGTTAGCAACAATTAATTGTGAGGGGTTAACTAGTGATATTGGTAAGTTGCCAGGATCCTGAGTAGAATTAAGGGTGCCATTGATCTCCAACAACCCAGATAAAGACGAATTATCCGTAAAACTAATAGCATAAATATCATTAAATGGAGTCCGACCTTCCTGTAACCTGAAATTTCTCAATAAGCCTTGCAGGGTGATAGCGATATTTTCATCTTTGCCTGTTTCAGTATTGGCAAAGATATCGTTAATGTTTTCATTGTCGGAGGAGATATCCTGATCCATTTCAGCTTCGATATCAAGTCTGGTATTATCGGCGAGATTGACATTACCATTAGCATCCAATGATACATCCCCATCACGGCTATCTTGTCCCTGATTAGCTTGGTCTGTTTGAATAGTACCTTGGTTTTCCGATACTACAATGTTAGTCGTACGGATGGTAATGTTTCCGCCAACAGCATCTACGTTTGTTATTATACTTCCTCCTGGTTCACCTGTTCCGTCATCAGTTAAGGTCAAGCCTCCATCCTGACTTCCCTGAATAGGATCAATAATCACAAGTGAATCAGTTGTTATAGAAATCACACCTCCATTCTGATCACTTACATCATTGATAGTGGAGATTCCCTGACCTATTTGAGAATTGTTTAGTGTCAACGAGCCAGCATCGATAGTAATTTGACCTGCTTCTCCGCCTTCTTCCTCTGTGATCGTAAAGATTCCCTGACGGTCTTGCTCAGGAGTAGAATTAATCGATAATGAGTTATCAGCTGTTATTATTATATCACCACTTTTATTACCATTCTTATCAGTTATCGTAATAATCCCCTGATCGTTGTTGGAGGTTTCTACTTCTATTGAATTAGCGATAATCCTAATGTCACCACCATCAATATTGCCATCTTCTGGCACTAAAGTTTTTATAGCGCTATTCTTGATGACAACATTCCCTTTCTTAACGCCATTGGGAAACTCTAAACCCAGCTTGTCACCATCTCTAGTTAATGCTACTTCTCCCGGTGCGCCCAATCCCGCTAACAGAATATTGCCTCCTTGATTGGTGGATATATTACTATCTTCGATAATCTCAATATCACCACCGATTAACAATAGGTTATTAACTGCTAGATTCTCTAACTTGGCTTGACTAGTGTTAATATTACCGGGAATTTGATTAAAGAAGAACACATTAGGATTAACGGTCAGCAATGGCGACGGAGGTTCTGGATTAGAGGCACTAAACACTCCTTGATCCCCAAACCCAATCCCATCAGCAGTTGTTCCTACAAACGAACCAGATACATCCAGCTTGGCATTATTACCAAACAAAATACCGTTGGGATTAATCAAGAACAAATTCGCTCCACCATCCACACCCAAGGTGCCAAGAATATTAGAGGGATTAGCACCAGTTACCCGAGACAGAATATTTTGAATCCCAGCTGGATTAGCAAAATAAACTCTTTGCCCATCTGAGACATTAAATTCTAAAAAGCTATGGAACAAGTTGATATCTCGGATTGCTCCTCCTTTAATTAAATCAACAATTTCTCCATTTACCTGACCCGAGCTTTGGTCAAACAAAGACCTTTCCGCTGTCGGTAAAGTAGTATCAGGAGTAATCTGAGCATGAGCTTGGTTGATGGGAAATGCCCACGCTCCACTAATGGCTAAGCATAGCGCTAAACCAAACTGAGTGTTATAGCGTTTCAAGACATCTAATTCCATAGCAAGGATTTATCCTAAACCTGGGGAGGTTTGGACTAGTTATTCATTAATCTAGCAACAGCTAATCAGTAACTTAAAGCTGTTATTACTGCTGAAAATAATAGCGTAGCATTATACACCTATAGGTGCCAATTTTTATGTTAATTTTTATGTTAATTAGGTTGATCAGGCAGGACTTACGCACAGAATCCATGAGTAGGGTGGGCAAAACCTTGCCCACCCTACTTACTACTCTCCAAAATTGTTGAAATTTCCGATAGTGACTTAAACTAGCGCTATACTTATCTATCAGTATCCTAATTGCTGAAAATTGCTGCAATTTCCAACATCTAGCTCAACCCTTGCTACCACAAGACCTAGGATTATACCAATTACTCTTAGGGGTACCAGTATTCGGTTCAGCTGTCAAAGTAATTGTACCATCTTCGCCAACAGTCCAACCCTGAGCTTCCACTATTTTCTTCTTGGGACGAGCAGGAGTAGGAGAAGAGGCAACATGGCGTTTCCCTCTCATTGGTAAGTAACTAACTTCAGGAGTAGGAGTAGAGTTAGCTTCTTTGATGGTCTCTTCCTCAGTATCAAGGGTAATCCAATCTACCAGTACAGACCGTTGATTAATTGGGTCTAGGGGACTAGGAGGTAAGCCACCCCGTCCAGTAACAATGAATTCACCGAGTTCATCTACTGCTACTTTTCCACTCCTGGGACAGTTAGCAACAATTAATGATGAAGGGTCAACTAGTGATGTTGGTAGGTTTTCAGGATCCTGGGCTGAGTTGGTAACATCCCTGGTCACAGTCCCAGATTGACCACCACTAAAGCTAAGGGCTGCTATTTCACTACTATTATTATTGAAAACTAAGGATCGGTCTAGATTTCCAGATGAGTCAAAAAATGCACTGGAATCGTTGATTACGTTTATATTGAATAAGCCCTGGAGAGTGATGTCAATTTCTCCACCATCGCCTTTTTCTGAATTAGCAAATATATCGCTACCTTTGTCTTTATTATTTAGAGGTAGCGCTACTAATACTCCACCAGAAATGTTGATATTTCCACCATCGACTCCATCACCTGTAGCATCAGCCAAGATTAGGCTGTTGTTATCGAGTATGATCAGTCCTGGTACATTGATTTCGATAGTTGCTGCTTCTTCGTTGTTGGTTGATTTTCCAGTAGCAGCTACAATTTTGCCGTTGTCTAGGGTGAGAGAATCAGCCTCAATGGTCAGTTTGCCAGCTACTCCTCGCTCGCTCTGAGGCAAACCAGTTTCTGGAAAACCATCCTGATCTAATGGTACAGCGCTTACTGCTATTCGTGCTCCGTTCTCGACAGTTAGCTCGTCTGTTTCTATCGTCACATTTCTAGCAGTACCACCTTTAGTTGCTTGAGCGAATATTCCTGCGGGAGATTTAGACTTATCTGGTAGATTTCCAGTTAACAACACTGAATCTTTAGCGTTGACGTCCACATTTCCGGCTGTACCTGTTTCAGTAGAAGCAGAAATCTGACTGTTGTTTACGGTCAAGGTGTCTGAATCTAAAGTTATGTTTCCACCGTCGCTTGTTTCAGAAGTAGCAAGAATTTCAGCACCATCGGTTAGTTGCACGTCATTGGCATCAATTTCGATATCACCACCGTCAAAGTCACTTTCACTTTTAGCATTCAAAACTGCATCATCTGATAGACGCAAGCTTGGTGTTGTGATGTCAATACGCCCTCCTTTACCCTCAGCTCCTGCTCTAGTTTCAGTGACTATGCGACTTTGGTTTTTACCAGAAATTTCCACAAAATCGGTGGCATTGACTGTAATATTACCGGCTGGGAGTTTTCCCTGAGTAAAAGCTTCTAATTTCCCTGAATCTTTAAGGGATAGAGAGCGAGCTGTAATGGTAATGTTGCCAACGCCTCCTGGGGTGTTTTTCGCTCTTTCTGGGTTTCCCGCGTTACGCCCTATGGTAGTTCGGATGTCGCTGTTGTTAAGCTCAATCTTATCCTTAGCCGTTATCGAGATATTTCCAGGATTTCCCTTACTGTCCGTCCTAAGATCAGCAGTGATAGTACTTCTCTTGCTTAATAAAAGTGAACCAGTTTCAATGATTATGTCGTTAGCATCACCTGTAGATCCCTTTTGGGATTGTGCTTCAATTTGGGCTCGGTCTGTCATAATGAAGTCTCTTTCAACTATGATTGTGATCTTGCCCGCGTTTCCATCTCCTTTTGTATTAGCAGTTATACCATCAGAACCACCTCTCCCTGATGCTCCAATCATTGTCAGTGACCCGACATGAATGTCTATCGAACCGCCGTCACCTCCAGCTTCTGAGTCAGTTCTAGCCGTAATTTGGACTAAACCTCTTTCCGATTCAGGATTGCTGGGATCTTTGCGAGAATCAAGCAATAGGGAATCAGCTTCGATGAAAACGCCGTTGTTATTTCCTTCAGCGTCTTTTTTAGTGATATTTTCAATTTTGCTACCGTATTTAACCTCAACTGCTCCCCCAGCCAATATCGTAACTTTTCCCCCAGTTCCCTTACCGCTATTTTCGCTCTTAATTCTGCTGTTATCAGCGAGGGTAACATTGCCATTGACCTTTAATGAAATATTACCGACACTGCCCTTTGTTTTGGAATTACGTTGTTCTGTTTTAATAGTACCTTGCTTTTTCAGGAGTACATCACCAGTCACATCAATGGCAATGCTGCCACTATCACCATCTCCCCCTGTTATTGCGGAAATTCCTGGGTTTTGTCTCCTAGATTCGATTACCAGGGAGCCAGCAGTAA
Organism: Moorena sp. SIO3H5; assembly: GCF_010692395.1. Lineage (GTDB taxonomy): Bacteria > Cyanobacteriota > Cyanobacteriia > Cyanobacteriales > Coleofasciculaceae > Moorena. The sequence goes on along the minus strand of NZ_JAAHHS010000173.1, from coordinate 5,655 downwards.
TTTGAATACTTCCCCCTGGTCCACCTTTTAGTTCACCTTTGTTTGCATCAGTTGTTAAGGTAAAGATTCCATGCTGATTTCCGCTATTAGAAGCAATAATCGAAACTAAGTCATCAGCGGTGATGATAATATCACCCCCTTTCTGACCATTTCCCTTAGTTGTGGTGAAGATTCCCTGCTCTCTTCGAGCAGTATCTACTGTCAACGAGCCAGTATCGATAGTAATTTTTCCGCCTTCTCCACCTTCTTTATTGGTCATGGTAAAGATACCATTATCTCTGCTTCTAGTAGAAGTAGAGCGAACCAATACTGATTGATCAGCTGTTATTATAATATCACCACTTTTGCTGCCATTATTCTCAGTTTTAGTAAAAATTCCCCGGTCTCTATTATTTTCCGAGTTTTCTACTTCCAAAGAATCAGCAATAATCCTAATGTCACCACCATCAACATTTCCATCTTCTGGCACCAAAGTTTTTATAGCGCTATCCTTAATAACAACATTCCCTTTCTTGACGCCATCGGGAAAATCCAAACCCAGCTTGTCACCTTCTTGAGTTAATGCGACTTGTCCTGATGCGCCCAATCCTGCTAACAGAATATTCCCACCTTGATCGGTGCTAATCTTACTATCGTCCTTACTATTCTCTTTCTTACTAACTTCAATATCACCACCAAGCAACAAAAGGTTATCAACCGCTAGCTTTTCCAACTTTGCTTGACTGGTAATCTTACCCGGAATTTGATTAAAGAAGAATACATTAGGATTAACCGTCAGTAATGGCGATGGGGGCTCTGGATTAGAAGCACTAAACACTCCTCGATTGCCAAACCCAATTCCATCAGCAGTGGTGCCCACAAACGAACCCGATACATCCAGCTTGGCATTATTACCAAACAAAATTCCCTTGGGATTAATCAAGAACAAATTCGCGCCACCATTGACACCCAAGGTGCCAAGAATATTAGAGGGATTAGCACCAGTTACCCGAGAAAGAATATTTTCAATCCCAGCTGGATTAGCAAAATAAACTCTTTGCCCTTCTGAGACATTAAACTCTAGGAAACTGTGGAACAAATTGATATCCCGGATTGCTCCTCCTTTAATGAGATCAACAATTTTCCCATTTACCTGACCAGAGCCCAGGTCTAGCAAAGACCTTTCTCCCGGGAGCAACGTAGTATCAGGAGTAATCTGAGCATGAGCTTGGTTAGCTATAAATACCCACGCTCCACTAATAGCTAAACATAGCCCTAAACCTAACTGACTGTAATACCGTTTCAACACATCTAATGCCATGGAATTCGTTCTGCTCCTGATCTTGGAAAAGGGTAGTTGACTGCACTTAATGTTAATCAATTTATTGTTATCGATTAACCTAGTTTTAATTAACCTACTGCCAGCTAATCAGTTTGATTGATAATGGCTGAGATTATTTTTTGTAGAAAGAATAATCTCAACCATTATCAACTTAGAGGGGGAGCATGTCAAATTTGTAATTAGGTACATAGATCCCCCCTAACCCCCCTTAAAAAAGGGGGGAATTAGATTGAAAAGTCCCCCTTATTAAGGGGGATAATGGGGGATCTGAATCAGGGATTAACAAAACTGACATGCACCCCTTAGAGGTGGTAGCTATTGATATGCAGCTAGTTATGTAAAGTTTTGTTAATTAACATTAACTAAGGCTATAGGGCATGCTTTTCCAAAGCGCTTGATCACGAGCATAGGAGCATTTTTAAAATTGTTGAAATTTTCGATAGTGAATCAACCAGGCTAGAAGCTATTAAGCTAGCGTTATAGTTATCCATGACCACTATAACTGCTCAAAATTGCTGCAATTTCCAACATCTCGCTCAACCCTTGCTACCACAAGACCTAGGACTATACCAATTACTCTTAGGGGTACCAGTATTCGGTTCAGCGGTCAAGGTAATTGTACCATCTTCGCCCACTGTCCAACCCTGAGCTTCCACTATTTTCTTCTTGGGACGAGCAGGAGTAGGAGTAGAGGCAACACGGCGTTTCCCTCTCATGGGTAAGTAACTAACTTCAGGAGTAGGAGTAGAGTTAGCTTCTTTGATGGTCTCTTCTTCAGTATCAAGGGTAATCCAATCTACCAGTACAGACCGTTGATTAATTGGGTCTAGGGGACTTGGGGGTAAGCCACCTCGTCCAGTAACAATGAATTCACCCAGTTCATCTACCGCTACTTTTCCACTCCTGGGACAGTTAGCAACAATTAATGCTGAGGGGTCAACTATTGATGTTGGTAAGATCTCAGGATCCTGGGTAGGATTAACTGCAGAATTTATCTGCACAGACCCATCGAAAGACGAACCCCCTGTAAAACTAATAGCAGAGATATCATTAAATCGAGTTTGACCTTCCTGTAACCTGAAGTTTCCGAATAAGCCTTGGAGGGTGATTGTGATGTTTCCACCTTGGCCTTCTTCAGCATTAGCAAAGATATCGTTACCTGTTTCACCGTCCGAGGGGTATAGGATCAGTAATCCACCATCAATAGTGATATTCCCACCTGTGACTCCATCCCCTGTAGCATCAGCCAAGATTAGGCTATTGTTATCAAGTGTTGTCAATCCTGATACATTGATATCGATATTTGCTGCGTCTCCGCTGTTGGTTGGTTGATTGGTTGATTTTCCAGTAGCAGCTACAAGTTGGCCGTTGTCTAGGGTAAGAGAATCAGCTTCAATGATCAGTTTGCCAGCTAGTCCTCGATCACTCTCTTTCACTTTGCTCTCTGGAAAACCATCCTGATCTAATGGCACAGCGCTTACTGATATTCGTCCTCCATCTTCGACAGTTAGGTTTTTGGTTTCTATTGTCAAGTCTCCAGCATCGCTACCTCTGGTGGCTCCAACTGAAATCCTACTTTCAGGGATATCATCTTGGATAGCAAGGATATCATTGGAAGCTTTGAGTTTGATTTCGCGTTTTTCTCGTTTTGTTTTGTCTTTTATTTCTTTTATATCTTGTTTTTTATCTTCTATATCTTTTTCTAGTTCTTTTATATCTTTTTGAATATTTTTGAAATCTTTTTCTGAAAGTTTATCCTTGAGTTTATCCTTGGTTTTTTTTAGTTCATTCTGCTTATTAAGTAGTTTTTTATTTTCTTTTTTAAGTTTTTCTTCCAGGCTTTTATCTTTGCCATCGAGATCTTTCTTTTGTCGTTTCAGTCTATCTTTGATCTGAGCAACAGTAGATTTTGAGGATTTTGGATCACTACCACTAACAATAACTTGCTCTGAAGCGTTAATTGTAATCTTGCCAGCATTACCAGGCTCACCACCATTATTATTATCGCCATCTAAGGGTTTAGTCTCAATTTTTCCCTCTTCGGTGACACCTACCACTTCGATCAGACTACTATTGGTGGCAGTAGAAATAATTTCTCCCCCTTGGGTGACCTCTACTTCTTTAGCATTGATGGTGATTTCACCGCCTGTAAATTCACCAATGCTGCGAGCGCTGATGAATGCTCCATTTGATACGGTTAATTTACCATCCGTCGTGACCTCAATCGTTCCTCCCTTAGGCTTATTGTCTCCAATAGCCTGGGCACCTAGTTCACTTTCGGTTAATATGCCACTGGGGTTATTTACAGTCCGAATCCCAGAAATTTCCACCAAATCGGTGGCATTGACTTTAATATTACCTGCTGGAATGTTGCCCTTAGTGGAAGTTTCCAGTATCCCTCCATCTTTGAGGGATAGAGAGCGAGCTGTAATGGTAATGTTACCAAAGGTTCCTGAGTTTTCTTTGGCGCGCTCTGGGTTTCCAGTATTAAAATCTATGTCACTTCTGATGTCGCTTTTGTTAATTTCAATCTTATCCTTAGCGGTTATGGTGATATTGCCAGGATTTCCCTTAGTTTGATTTTTAGCATCAGTTCTGATAAAGCTTCTACCGCTCAAGGAAACTGAAGCAGCTTCAATGATTATATCCCCACCATTGCCTGTATCATCACTACCGGTGGCTGATGCTTCAATTTTGGCTCGATCTTTCATGATGAAGTCTCCCTCAACTATGATTGTGATCCTGCCTCCCTTGCCATCACCTGATGTATTAGCAGTTATACCACTAGAAGAACTATTTTTATCTTCTCCAGATCCAATCATGGTCAGTGACCCCACACGGATGTCTATCGGGTTACCGTCAGGGATAGGTGAGTCTTCAGTCTTAGCCTTAATTTCACCTTTCTGACCTCTTTCCGATTTAGGATCGTTGGGGTCTTTGCGAGCATCAATAACCAGGGAAGCAGCTTCGATTAAAATACCACCGCTCCTTGGTTCCGATGAGGCTTGTCTAATTTTACGATCTCTTTTTTTAGCAGTACTCTCGATTTTACTGTTGTATATAACCTTAACTGCTCCCCCAGCTAAGATGGTAATTTTTCCCCCGGATCCATCCCCTTCATTTTCGATCTGAAGTCGGCTTTCATCATAGAGAGTAACATCGCCATCAACATTTAAGGTCACATCCCCTGGGCCACCCTGTTTTTTTTCTTTACGTTGTTCGGTTTGAATGGTACCTTTATTTTTAAGTTCTACATTGCCACTCACATCAATGGTAATGCTGCCGCTATCACTATCTCCCCCTGTTCTTGCGGAAATCCCCGGCTCTTCTTTTTCAGAGTCCACCGTTAGCGAGCTAGCAGTAATTTGAATACTTCCTCCTGGTTGACCATCTGGGTCATCTTTTTGGTTATCTTTCTTGTAATCAGTTAAGGTAAAAATTCCATGCTGACTTCCTTTATTAGAATTAATAATGGAAACTGATTCATCAGCGGTGATGATAATATCACCCCCTTTTTGACTTGCCTTAGTTATGGTGAAGATTCCCTGCTCTTTTCGAGCGGTCTCTACTTCCAAAGAGCCAGCATCGATGGTAATTTTTCCGCCTTCTCCACCTTTTTTTTCGGTGATCGTAAAGATTCCGTGCTGCTCTTTTTCAACAGTAGACTTAATCGATACTAACTCATCAGCGGTGATACTAATATCACCACTTTTATGACCATCTGCCTTATTTATGGTGAAGATTCCCTGTTCTTTTTTTACCTGTTTTTTATTGTCGTTCTCTACTGTCACTGTCAGGGAGCCAGCGTCGATAGTAATTTTTCCGCCTTCTCCACCTTTTTTATCGGTTATCGTAAAAATTCCCTGACGCTCTTTCTTAGCACTAGACTTAATCAATACTGAGTCATCAGCACTGATACTAATATCACCGCTTTTCTTACCATTCCTCTCACTTTTGGTAAAAATTCCTCGGTCTTTCTCATTTTCAGAGGTTTCTACTTCCAGAGAATCAGCAATAATTTCAATGTCACCACCATCAACATCGCTATCTTTGGCTACGAAAGTTTCTATAGCGCTATTCTTAATTAAAACATCCGCTTTCTTGACGCCATCGGGAAAATCCAAACCTAGCTTGTCACCCTCTTGAGTCAAGGCGACTTCTCCTGGTGCGCCCAATCCCGCTAACAGAATATTCCCACCTTGATCGGTGCTAATCTTACTATCGTCCTTACTATTCTCTTTCTTACTAACCTCAATATCACCACCAAGCAACAACAGGTATCAACCGCTAGCTTTTCCAACTTAGCTTGACTGGTAATCTTACCCGGAATTTGA
>NZ_JAAHHS010000172.1 GCF_010692395.1 Moorena sp. SIO3H5 | reverse complement strand
TCCAGCATCAACTAGTTGACTCCCGATACCATTACCTTGGCATTCTGGCTTAACAGCAAGTGGTGCCAGAATATAGCCATGGAAATCTGGTTTTTCGGCAATAAATACAGGACTATATGCAATGTTTCCAATTATTTTATTGTCATCGACGGCTACCAATGATAGTGTACATGGCTCGGTAATATTGGAGATGAGGTCATCAGCGAGACTTGCCACAAGATCACCCTCCCCAATCGGAAAGGCTGACATATGTAAGGAGCGCACGCTCTCACGATCCCTTATTTCTGAATCTCGGATAATCATGTTGTGCGGCTTCAAGTATTGAGTTATTATTTAATTCTATATCCCATAAGGTACAACTTGATCCCCCTAAATCCCCCTTAATAAGGGGGACTTTGAGGTTGAAAAGCGTATCTCATAACTGATATACCAATTCTAAATGAATTGTGATAATTTTTGTTCCCTTTTCCCTATTACCTACTCCCTACTCCCTGTTCCCTGTTCCCTGTTCCCTGTTCCCTTTGGTATAGTTTTGTTCAACCCTAAATTGGCGATGAAAAATATAACTCTGCTATCTACCACACTCCTGATTGCTACCTCTGGATTGGTTTTGGTGGCACCCCAGGCAGCTTCAGCTTTAAATTGGAACTGGAGTTATTCTGCTCCTGGTATCGAAGCCAGTGGTACTTTCACTACTAATGATACTCCTGATGATTTGGGTTTTTTCTTGATTTCTGAAATTACTGGCACGCGCAACAGCGAAACCATTACTGGTTTGCAACCTACTGGTACTTCTACACCGGGAAACGAACCTTTCCAGGTTGACAATTTAATTAGTCTTGATGCTAATCAGTTAACAACTGACGGCTTTGGATTTTCCACCTCAGCTGGAAACTTTGTTAATGTCTTTTTCGCTAGTTTTTTGCAGCCGCCTGGTTTTTTTGAAATTTTTTCAGCACCGCCATTTATCACTGGTTTTGAAAATTTGGGACCAGAAGATAGCGAGTTACCGATTAGTTTTTCTGCGAAACCGGTGATTGTATCTGAACCCACTCATAGTATAAGTATCTTGACCCTTGCCACTCTCGGCTTAGCTTCAACCATCAAACGTAAACTGAAACCTTCCCCATCTAAACAAAAGGTTTAGCCTCAATGTTACCATTCAGCTATCAGCAGTCAGTTTACCGCTGACCGCTGACTGCTGATAGCTTAGATTTATCCTGCTTGAGATTTAGTCAATAATTTCATAATTTCTACAATCTCACCCTGTCGGTTAGACAGTTGTTCCTGTCGCTCATCTAAGTTCTCCATAAGGCCATACATTCGGGATTGACTTTCAGCTAAATTAGACTGAGAGTTTGCTAAATTAGCCATCACAGAATACAGTCGAGCGCGATCCCGTTTGAACTCATTGACAGTATCGGTTAGGGCTTCGATAGCACGAGCATTAGAATCGGTTCTTTGACGAAGCTCTTCGAGCTGTTGGCTGATCCGTTCAATCTGTTGGTCGATGCGCTCAATGGCAGTTAGTAAACGGTTGAAACGGGTATCAAACTGGTCTGAATTTGTCATTTGCTGCAATAGTTTTTAGTGTTTTATCAACAGCTATCAGTGGTCAGTGGTCAGCGCTCAGCCGTCAGCCGTCAGCCGTCAGCCGTCAGCCAAAGGCCACGCTACGCGAATGGCTCACGCTACGCAAACAGCTTTCCGTAACTCAGCATTATTCGAATGCTTACCTGTTGTCTTGATGCAGTCGCTCATGGGGAGGGGCTGCCTGCGGAACCTGCGTCCGCAGCTGTCTTGATGCAGTCGCTCATGGGGGAAACCCCCTGTTCCCTTGCTGCATCGCTGAAAGCCCCGTGGAAACCCCCTGTTCCCTTGCTGCATCGCTTATTCAAAAGCTGAACGCGCACGCGTGTGCGTAGCACATAAGCTGATAACTGATAGCTGATAGCTGATAGCTGATAGCTAGTGGTTCTAAACCCTAATTAGATTGAGTCAATAACTTCAGAATTTCTACAATCTCCCCTTGTCGGTTAGACAGTTGTTCATGTCCCTGAGAAAGTTGTTCCTGTCGTTGATCTAAGTTTTCCATCACGCCATACATTCGGGATTGACTGTCCGCTAAATTAGCCTGAGATTGAAATAAATTAGACTGAGATTGTGCTAAATTAGCCATCACAGAATACAGTTGAGCGCGATCCCGTTTGAACTCATTAACAGTATCAGTTAGGGCTTCAATGGCACGAGCATTGGAATCGGTTCTGTGACCAAGCTTTTCAATCTGTTGGGTGACAGCATCGATCCTGTGACCGAGTTGTTCAATCTGTTGGTCGATGCGCTCGAAGGCAGTCAGTAAAAGGTTGAAACGGGTATCAAATTGGTCTGAGTTTGTCATTTGCTGCAATAGTGTTTAGTGTTTTATCAAGAGCTATCAGCTGATAGCTGTTCGCGTAGCGTTGCCAAAGGCCTTTAGCTTACGCTAGTGGTTATAAACCCTAATTAGATTGAGTCAATAATTTCAGAATTTCCACAATCTCACCCTGTCGGTTAGACAGTTGTTCCTGTCGCTGAGAGAGTTGTTCTTGTCGCTCATCTAAGTTTTCCATCATGCTATACATTCGGGATTGACTTTGAGCTGAATCTGCCTGAGCTTTCGCTACATCGGCTATCAAAGAGTAGACTCGAAAGCGATCGCGTTTGAACTCACTGACAGTCCCAGTTAAGGCTTCGATGGCACGAGCATTAGAATCGATCCTGTGACCAAGCTGTTCAATCTTTTGGTTGGTCTGCTCGATAGCACGAGCATTAGAATCAGTTCTGTGACCGAGCTGTTCAATCTGTTGGGTGATCCGCTCGAGAGCAGTTAGTAAAAGGTTGAAACGGGTATCAAACTGATCTGAGTTTGTCATTTGCTTTGCTGCAAGATAATGTTTACGATAGCAGTTATCAATTGCTTGAAGTACGTTTTGAATTTTAGGTAATAGGGAACAGTGAATAGGGTCAAAAATCTGTGTAAATCATAAGTATAATTACCGCTATCATTCTGATTAAATTACTGTAGATTCTGTTTATAGTGTGATTTTTATGGTGTGATTTGCGATTACACGCTGTGACGGTTAATTTTTACCATTGCTCTATTAGAACGGTTTTTTACTACTTATGATTTACCAGATGATTTACCTTGGCAAAAAAGCCACGCTACGCGAACAAGTTTATTCCCTTATCAAGGGAATTATTTGCGATTTATTGACGGTAGCAAGGAGCAATTATTACTCCCTAATCCCTACTTACTAAAATCCAGTAATTTGTACTTAAAGCAATTGGTATAACCATATATAATTATACACTATAATTGTCAATATTGACAATTATTAAAAACTAGCAATTACTAATAGATAACTAACTGCAATAATGGTGAGTTATTATAAAACCAAAAGTTACTCCTATTTCTTTCCTACTACTCCCGATTCCCGATTCCCGATTCCCTATTTATGTAAACTATAGCGTTTCTAGGACTCATGAGGTACACATTATTTTTTCCCTCTTCCCACTTCCCTTACCCTCCTGGGAGGGGTTAGGGGTGGGTTCCTCTTCCCTGCTCCGAAGTCCCTGCTCCGAAGTCCCTAAAAACCAGAAATTTTTACCTCACAAGTCGTAGAATTGCTATATAAAGTGGTGATCAAAAATTTGCCAGCAAGATTATTGTCTAAGATAAGGAAAATTGGTGGATTCTAAAACTCCGACAGTAGTTGCCCTGATTCCAGCCCGGGCTGGTTCTAAACGAGTACCTGGTAAAAATATTCGTCGTTTGAAAGGGCATCCGTTAATTGCTTATACTATTGCTGCTGCAACCCAAAGCCAAGTGTTCTCAGCAGTGATTGTTTCCACTGACTCAGAGGAGGTGGCGGACATTGCTCGTTACTATAACGCTGAGGTACCATTTTTGCGTCCGCCAGAGTATGCTACTGACAAATCACCAGATATTGAGTGGATTGATTACACCCTGAGGCGTTTGAGTGATATGGGGCGACAATTTGATTGCTTCAGCATCCTGCGACCAACCAGTCCTTGTCGCCAACCACATACCATTCAACGAGCTTGGCAGGGGTTTTTGGCTCAAGCTAATCAAGTAGACTCCTTACGGGCAGTAGAGAAATGCCAGCAGCATCCTGGTAAAATGTGGGTACTCAAGGGCAGCCTGATGAAACCTTTGCTTGAGCAGAACACCTTTCAATTAGGCAATTCTCAGGTTAACCATAACCTCCAACCCCCCAACCTCCAACCTTCAACCCCCCAACCTTCAACCCCCCAACCTTCAACCCCCCAACCTTCAACCCCCCAACCTTCAACCCTTCAACCTCCAACCCCCCAAACCCCCTGGCATAGTACTCCGTATCAGGCCTTGCCAGAGGTCTATGTGCAAAATGCTAGCTTAGAAATTGCTTGGTCAAAAGTGGTGCTGAAAGAGTATACAATTGCTGGAAAGGTGATTATGCCATTTATTACCCATGATCATGAGGGATTAGATATTAATGACTTGAAGGATTGGTGGTATCTGGAATATTTAATAGCACAGGGAGAAGCTCACTTACCTATGGTCTCCCAGAAACCAATTTAGTTTTTTCAATTTGGTAGGGAGCAGGGAGTAGGGACTTCGGAGCAGCGAGTAGAGAGTAGGGAGAATAGAAGAAAGAAGAGGGAAGTTGGAAGTGGAAAAAGATCCTGTGTACATCGTTATTATGAGAACCGCTATTTTCTGTAATTATTAGTTATAATTACTTATTTATTTGTTCAACAATGCTAAGTATAATTTGTTTAAAGGTTAAGCAAGTAAATAAGTAACCGATTAAGCGCTTATGCAGTTAAATTGGATATGATTCAGTGATAAAAAAACGTCAAACCTTATCCACTGATTACCGATTCCAGACTCCCTAAAACCTTACCAATAACCAACAACCCCAATCACCAATAACCAATGACAAATCTATCTCTAGTCCCGTTTCGGGAGTTTGAACGCCTCAAGGATTTAGACATTACTCCCGAAACTCATACTGAGCTTTTTGCTACCTACTGTCGCATCAATACCTTATATATGATAAAAAAGGCGGGTTCAGGGCATATTGGTAGTAGTTTTAGTAGTTTAGATATTGTTTGTTGGCTGTTTTTAAATGAATTACGGGTTAGGAAAACTAACTCTAATCAACCACGGGATATTTATTTTTCCTCTAAGGGTCACGATGTACCGGGTTTTTACTCGGTTTTGATTGGCCATGGTTTGCTGGAGTTTGAGCGTATCCATAGCTTGAGGCGGCTAGATGGACTTCCTGGCCATCCAGATATTTCGATTCCGTTCTTGGAAACGAATACTGGTTCCTTGGGAATGGGGGTTTCTAAGGCTAAGGGGATGATTAGCGCGAATCGGCTGATGGGTCGAGAGGGAAATGTTTATATATTAACTGGGGATGGGGAGTTGCAGGAGGGTCAGTTTTGGGAGTCTCTCCAACCAGCAGCAAATCTGGAATTCCATGAGATGACTGTGATTGTGGATCATAATAAAATCCAGTCCGATACTTGGGTGTCCCAAGTGAGTGACTTGGGGGACTTGGAACGGAAGTTTGCGGCCTATGGTTGGTATGTTGACCGCTGTGATGGTAATGATGTCAAGGCTTTAGGGAATGCGATCGCAAAATTGAAAGCAGTGACTAACCAGCCCAAAATCCTGATTGCTGACACCATTAAGGGAAAAGGCATCTCCTTTATGGAACACACGGCCATCAGACCAGAAGACAACTTATATCGCTTCCATAGTGGCGCACCGGATGATGAAGCCTACACGACCGGAGTCGCAGAACTCATTGCTGCTGCCAATACCCAATTGGAACAAATTGGAGCATCCCCCTTAGGAATAGAGATGGTATCCTATGGCAAACCTGCTGTAGCTGATGGAGCGCAACGACTGGTTAGTGCCTATTCCAAAGCTTTGGTTGCCCAAGCAGAACGGAATCAAGACCTGGTGGTACTCGATGCGGATTTAATGCTCGATTGTGGGTTGATTCCCTTTAAAGATAAGTTCCCGAAACGGTTCTTTGAGTGTGGCATTGCCGAACAAGATATGGTATCCCAGGCCGGGGGGATGGCACTGAAAGGGTTACTGCCCATCGTGCATTCCTTTGCTTGTTTCCTATCCACCAGACCCAATGAGCAAATCTATAATAATGCTACCGAACGGACTAAGATTATTTATGTTGGCTCCTTAGCTGGGTTGCTACCCGGTGGTCCTGGTCATTCTCACCAATCGGTAAGGGATATTTCTGCCTTAGGGGCGGTACCGAATATGGTGATGATTGAACCAGCTAATGAAGCAGAAGTATCCCTAGCTCTAGACTATTGTTTGCATCGAACTATCAGTAGTTCTTATATCAGGCTAGTCTCTATCCCCTGTCAGATTCCCTATCAATTACCAGAGGATTATCAGTTGGAATTGGGTCAGGGGATTGCCTTAACTGAAGGGCAAGACGCTATTTTATTTGGTTACGGTCCCGTGCTGCTGCCACAAGCCTATCAAGCTGCCCAGTTATTGGCTCAAAATCACGGTATCACCCTAAAAGTGGTGAATTTGCCTTGGCTAAATTTTGTAGATTTAGACTGGTTGGAGCAAATCCTCCAAGGTTACTCCTGGGTGTTTACCCTGGATAACCATTATGTAATAGGAGGACAGGGGGATCGGATTGTAAGTGGCTTGGCAGAATTAGGATTGTCTGGGCAAATACAGGTCAGGCAATTTGGAGTATTTGATATTCCGAAATGCGGTCAAAATCAGGAAGTGCTTCGTGCTCATCGGCTAGATGCTGAAAGTTTAGCATTTGATATTAATAAAACTATGATGTAGCATTTTTAGTTAAATTGTGAATATACTTCCTTAAAGAAAGGCAAGAGGCAAGGTAAGCCTTCAGCCGTTAGCTGTCAGCCGTCAGCTTACTTAAAATAAACCTTGAACGGGATAATTTAAATGTGCCCTTGACCCATTAAGAATTGAATTCGCCACGGGTATCACCTAATAGTTCGAGATTAATCAGAATTGAAAGTATGCTGGAAACTGATAGCTGATAGCTGATAGCTGATAGCTGATAGCTGATAGCTTACATAAATGTTATAATAATTAAGGGTAATTAACTAACAATTATTACCTCAGTTTATAGTACCATGGGAGTGTCATGACTACCGTTTTATTTTGGGACATTGACGGCACTTTATTAACCACAAAACGATCCGGTATATTTGCCCTAGAAGAGGCTGCCAGTGAAGTAATTGGTGAAACGGTTTCTCTGACAAATATAGAAACTGCAGGAATGACAGACCCAATAATTGTCGCTAATATTCTCAAGCAGTACGGTTTGTCCCCAGAACCAAAGTTGGTGGATCAACTGCTGAAATACTACGTTAACTACTTGCCTAAGAGTTTGCCCCGCCGAGAAGGATATGTCCTGGAGGGGGTAATCGAAATTCTAGATGCTTTGCATGATCGAACTGATGTGGTTTCGATGTTGCTCACAGGAAATATCGAAGCAGGAGCACAGGCAAAATTAACCTATTATGGCTTGGCTGATTACTTTAGTGGTGGTGGATTTTCCGATAAAACGGAAACTAGAGTTGATATTGCCCAACAAGCTTTAGCGATCGCATCGGAAAAGTATGGCGCGATTCCATCGGAAAAAACTTACGTCATTGGCGATACTCCCCATGACATTAACTGTGGCAAAGCCATTGGTGCTCGTGTGATTGCGGTTGCCACTGGTAAATATGACCAGGAGTCCCTAGAAGAACATCAGCCCTGGTGGACTATACCATCCTTGCCATCATCAACAGTGTTTATGGAAAAGATTGGCTTGAAGAATTAATTCTCCCACTATCCCATCCCTGCTGATTGCAACGCCATCTCCATCAAAATCTGATGAGCGGATTCTTCTTTAACCCCTTGAGCTGGCCGTCGTTGGATATAGGTGCCATCAGGCTGTAAATCCCAAGCTTGACGGTTATCTGCTAACATAATTGCCAGGATTTCTTCCAAATCTTTGGTAATCTCTGGGTCTTCCACTGGTGTCACTGCTTCTACCCGTCGATCCAAATTACGACGCATCCAGTCTGCACTGCCAATATAGACTTCCTCTTGACCCTGATTTTGGAAGTAAAAAATCCGTGAGTGTTCTAAAAAACGACCCACGACACTCACCACACGGATATTTTCACTGACTCCTTTAAGACCAGGACGCAGACCACAAATTCCCCGTACAATCAAGTCAATTTTTACACCAGCTTGTGAGGCGTTGTAGAGGGCGGCAATAATCTTGGGGTCTAGTAGGGAATTCATTTTGGCAACAATACGACCTGTTGCCCCGTTGCGGCAATGTTCAATCTCGCGCTGAATCATTTTGATCATGCGATCGCGTAAACTAAATGGTGCGACCAACAACTTTCGATAAGACTTTTGCCGTGAGTAACCGGTCAAAGAATTAAACAAATCTGTCAAATCTGCTCCTAAATCATCACGGCAACTCAATAGTCCTAAATCAGTATATAGTTTGGCAGTCTTAGAATTATAATTCCCCGTCCCAATGTGAACATACCGACGAATTTTATCCCCCTCCCGACGCACCACCAGCACAATTTTGGTGTGAGTTTTTAAACCCACCAAACCATAGACTACATGGACTCCAGCCTGTTCTAACTTTCTTGCCCAGACAATATTATTTTCTTCATCAAAACGAGCCTTTAGTTCTATGAGTACCGACACTTGCTCACCATTTTCTGCTGCTCTAATCAAGGCATCGATAATGGGTGAGTCACCAGATGTGCGATATAGAGTCATTTTGATGGCTAGGACATCTGGATCTTGAGTGGCCTGGGTAATAAAACGCTCTACCGTTGCGCCAAAGGAATGATAAGGATGGTGTACCAGCACATCCCTACTGCGAATCACGCTAAATATATCTTCCACATTCTCGTCCCCTAGGGGAAACCGCAGGCGTCGGGGCACCACTGGTTCCCACACAGGGTCTTTCAATTCTGGCCGTGGCAATGCCATCAACGACATCAAGTCACCCAGTGCCAACAGACCGTCGAATTCATAGACATCGGTTTCTTCAAGTTCCAGCTCTCGTATCAGGGTTTTCCTGACTAACTTGGAGGTGGTCACAGGAATTTCCATGCGCACGGCAGAACGTCCAAACCGTCGTTTCCGTAGTTCCTCTTCAATCGCTATCAGCAGGTCATCTGCCTCGTACTCCTCTACTGTCAAATCAGCATTGCGGGTAATACGGAAGGGATGACACTCCTGAATCTTCATCCCTGGAAACAGAGACTCTAAATTATGGGCAATGATTTGTTCGATAGGAACACCAGTCCAACTAGTCGTTTTTCCATTCTGTTTTTGCTGCAATTTTTCCGGGAGGGGAACAAAGCGCTTTAAGACCCTAGGAACTTTCACCCGAGCAAACAATTCTGCTCCCGTTTCCGGGTCTTTGACCACTACCGCCAGATTCAGACTGAGATTGGACATGTAAGGAAAGGGATGGCTGGGGTCCACAGCCAGGGGAGTCAGAACTGGAAAAATTTGCTCGCAATAGTAGTTTTCCAGGTAATTCCGCTGTTTTTGGTTCAAGTCCACGTAGTCGAGAATGTAAATCCCGGCTTTGGCTAGCAGGGGTCGCAGTTCCTGCTCACAGTGTTGATGCTGTTGAGTTACCATCGGTAACAGCCGCACTCTGATGGCATCGAGTTGTTCACTGGGTGTGCGACCATCGGCTGTCCGTTTACTAACTTGTGCTTCCACCTGTTGTTTTAAACCAGCCACCCGCACCATAAAGAATTCATCCAGGTTAGAGCTAAAGATGGCCATGAACTTCAGACGCTCTAACAGAGGCGTTCGGGGGTCTGTTGCTTCATGTAATACTCGGTTATTGAACTCCAACCAGCTCAGTTCTCGATTGAAGTAATAGTCAGGGTCACTTAGATTAAGCTCAATTGTGTTCTGTTCTGTGGTCTGTTCAAATTCAGGCGTATTATTTTTAAACTGAAAATCGATATTTTCAACTTCAGACTTATTCTTTTTAGCTTTACCCATGATCCTCAGAGTTAACCCACCTGATCAGGCTATTTTGTTGCAACGAGAGAATAGTCACTGAGATTCTAGCGTTAAACGAACCTCAAGGATTAAACAATTCGTCTTCTCTACCTACCCACCACTGACCTAAATTCATCAAATCCTGGTGAATATCTTCTAGTTCTCTGATATAAGCTTCCGATGATAG
This sequence comes from Moorena sp. SIO3H5, assembly GCF_010692395.1. GTDB lineage: Bacteria > Cyanobacteriota > Cyanobacteriia > Cyanobacteriales > Coleofasciculaceae > Moorena. Next base: position 4,815 of record NZ_JAAHHS010000172.1, on the reverse strand, counting down.
GGTGGCACGGCGCTCCTGAAGCTTCTTCAGACGCAGTTGCACGAGTAACCAGGGTTTGGAGATGCCGTCAGTAGCTTCTATATACTGCGCTAACTCTTTACTATTCATGACTTTAAGTTGAAGTTTGTCTAATTTTTTAATTAAGGTAACACGAAATATTAATTAATGTAAATTTATTTTTAGTTAGGATAGTTATTTGGTATTATTCAATACGCCCAAGGGGAAGAGGTAAAAGGCAAGAGGAACCCACCCCTAACCCCTCCCAGGAGGGGAAGGCAAGAGGCAAAAGTTCACGTGCATTAGCTTTGCGGCTTCTATCAATTTCCTAACTTTAATGCCTAGTGCTATATCTGGGGTTTACATAAGTTAACTTAGTGGGATGCTCCTTTGGAGCCGCTACGCGATTGACCTTGGCCAAAAGGCCACGCTACGCGAATGGTCACGCTTGTGGCCGTAGGCCAAACGCGAACGCAAAACTCTATAAGATCTCCCCATCTCCCCATCTCCCCACACCTCCCACACTTCCCACACCTCCCACGATTCACGATTCCCGACTCCCGACTCCCGATTCCCGATTCCCGATTCCCGACTCCCTATCTTCAAATCGACTATCCATTTAGAACACAAATTGCTATAAATTACTATGGGTAGGGGGGGGATGGAATAGATTGGGCTAACTAAGTTAGTTAACTAACTTAGTCTAGTCGGTTGTCAAAAACCCTAATTAGCCATTGGCTATCCTGGGGCTATTCCTCCCTTACCGATATTTGCCACGTGCTCTGATCACAAGCGAACTCTAAAAAATATGTTGAAAAAAGTTATTGCCCAGCTCAAAGACTGGTTCCCTGCTCCAGAAGTCCATGCCCACTGCGACGGACCTTGCGGGGTGTATGACCCAGCTGCTGCACGTATCACCGCTGAGGCAGTACTCTCCATGACCAAGAAGATCATTGATCTTCAGCCAGCGAGTAATGATCCAGCGGCAGTAGTTGCTTACCAAAATACCCTATCCCGGTTCATTGCTATTAAGGAAGAGCAGGCTCAGAAGACCAAAGAGGAAATACTGATCCTGTGGACAGACTATTTCAAGCCAGTACACTTGGAGCAGTTCCCAGACCTACACGATACCTTCTGGAAAGCCGCAAAGTTATGCTCTGCCTGCAAGGTGGAAGTTAGCCTTGAGCACGCCAATGAGCTACTCACCGCAGTAGAGAATATCCACAAGATTTTCTGGGCAACCAAGAATCGCGATATCGTCTGGTATAAGGCTAGCTAAACCTCAGAATGGTGAATTAAGAATGTAGAATGTAGAATGCAGAATGTAGAATGCAGAATGTAGAATGTAGAATTTAGAATGCAGAAGGCAGAAGCCAGAATGTAGAATGTAGAATTGTTAGTTCTTAGTTCTTAATTCTTAATTGTTAGTTCTTAATTCTTAATTCTTAATTCTTAATTCTTAATTCTACATTCTTAACTCAAATGCTTTATATCAAAAACAGTATTCCTGAGCTAGCACTGTGGATATTGCGAAAACGGTTGCGGTTCCGAGTTACAGGAGCATCAATGACTCCCCTACTGAAACCAGGAGAGGAAATCTTAATTGATCCGATAGCTTATCGACACATTCCGCCCAAAGTTGGTGACATAGTTGTTGCTAGACACCCTTACCAAAACCAGTTGCGATTGGTGAAACGGGTAACTGTGGTGCTGGAAGATGGACGTTGTTTCCTAGAAGGAGACAACCCCATAGAAAGTACCGATAGCCGCTCTTTTGGTTTAGTTGATGCTCAGCAAATTATTGGTAAAGTAACCAGTCGTTTTTTTTAATCGTTTTCTGTAACATCTGAAAGTTATCCCTTGGAATGTCTTTTTGGTTTTACCCACGCCACTCGCCCAAGAATTAGTAAGCCAATTGCTGAAGCAGAACCAACGAACAGATGAAGCGCCTGCTGTCCGGTAACAATCAGGGCAATACCAAAAGCAACAGTGATCACATTTGAGAATAATGGGAATAGAAAAACTCGCCAGTCCCGCATAACTACGTACCAGTTATACACAAAAATTATCGAAGGAACTAATTGCACCAACTGCATTAATTCTTTGCCCTCTTGAACACCATACAGTAGGGGAACAGCAACCGTGCTGGCAACTAAGATGAAATCCAGAAAGCGGGATTTTTTTAGTCCCAGGGCAATCAAGCACATGCCAGCAGTAATAAAGGTATAGAATAACCGATTGAGATCAGAAACTTGGCTGACATAAATCCAGTTATCCCCGATGTGTTCAGCAATTTCGTAGGAGTTAGCGATCGCAAAACAAGCATAGCCACAGTAGATCAGTGGTAGCGATCGCACCTTGACAACAGAAGTGTAGAATTGACTCCAATAAGAAAAAATCCAGATGTTAACCGCAGCAACCAGATAAACCAATAAATGGGCGGCAATTATTGCCAATTTCAATAGCGTGGGCATTGATTAGAGTAGTGTGATATCGTCTCCAGAATGATAACTATCATAGTAAGCTATCAGCTATCAGCTTAAGCGCTACGCGCACGCTTGGCCTTTGGCCACGCTTCGCGAACGCAAACAGCTATCAGCTATCAGCTTTTTTGCAGTTTTCGTACTTAATTTCCTGACTTCATAAAGGAGTTTTGACAATCAGATGTATTATACTTTAATTGGTGAAATCATCTGACTAGCTAAGAAAATAAATTGATTGACGATACACTAACTTAATTAATTGCCATGAATCGAGATGCCCTTGTCGTGGGGATTAATCAGTATCCCTTTCTAAAAGATACTCCGACAAGCAAGGCAAGACATCTGAAAACCCCTGCATTAGATGCAGAAGCGATCGCATTTTTATTTTCTGCTAAGAAACCAAGTATGATTCCAAAAAAAACTATTGCACTGACACACTACTTGGGCTCCGGGTGCATCTCCTTTAAAAGCTGTTTGACCCGGTCGATGGAATGGGCATCAGGGGTGGAACGGGCATCTTGCCCGTTTCCTGCCACAACCTCCAACTATTCCCTATTCCCGGTCATCCCTAGATTCTTCAGCGATAGGATCATTGCCAATATCAAATACAATCACAAATTCAGCATCCGGCATCAACCGTTTCAGAGCCTTTAAATGCCCCTCGGCATTAGACCGATTGCGGAAGCGAGCAACAACGACCCGTTGCATCTGCGGCAATAGCCGAACAACAGCCCACGGGTGTAGGCGGTGGTAATAAGTCATAATGAGTCATGTCTCCTTTGATGGGGAATCTAGAGCCAGCCTTGGGACTGTGGATAATCTGTTGGCTGGCTCTTGTCATGGAACATATTAGCGTCCATGGCATGGTTTTATTATAACATAAAAATATTATATTATAGCATATTTTAAAAATTTTTGTAACAAATGTTTGGGGTTGCTGAATTTTAAAATATTAAGCAACACTAAAATAGGAACAGGCAAGATGCCTATTCCACAAAGCTTTTCAATTCATTCCATTATTAAGCAAGGCTAGCTATAGCGTTTCTAGGACTCATGAGGTACACAGGATGGATTGTTTCACTCTTCCCTCTTCCCTGCTCCCTGCTCCCTGCTCCCTAAAACCTAGATATTTGTACCTGACTGAATTGCAAACCGCTATAACTAACACCAACTATAGGATGAAACACTCTGCTTGATCAAGTTCCACTCTCGAATTAGATGGGTTTCGCTTGGTCTAATCTTACGACCTTTTAACTCAGGGTGACGAGCATAGAACACCGCAGCTATTAATGCTGTAATTGTTTCCTGGTTATCATTGACGAAATAACTATAGTTTAGATCATCAGCATGGTTTTCATGATCAGTATAACCATCACAACTAGGTAATTTTCTCCAGACAATCCTGTTTTTCAAAGTTTCTTTAATAGCTAACCACTCTTGGTTGTACTGTGTTTGGTCAGACTTAAGACTATTGTTTGACATTTCTGGATTAACCTGCCAAAAATAAAAGTCAGTAAAATCCTTGACTACAAACTCGGGCACAGATGCCAAGGCGTGACCATGTAAAACAACTGATGCGGTAAGAATGGATAAGCCTAGAGATTTAAATTTGAGCATTGTCCGAAACCGTTACACTTATTTGTTTAGTTTTTCCTATCAATAGGAAAATAATTTAGCGATAGCCAAGGGACTTATTTCAACCAATATAGAACTGAAGGATAAGTTTTACTTCCGTAATTTCCATGAAAATAGTAGTTTATTTTGAAAAAAATACGAATTAAATAGTCCTGGTTTTAGTTGTGTTTTTTTTGTCATCTAGCCTAAGTCTGAAACCAATGGAAGCCTTACTTACACTAGTTTGAGACAACTCATAGGATTCCCAAAAAAAACTAGAGAACTTCAAATCATAAAATAGTACAATGCTCTTTTAGAGCCCTTACGCGAACGCATTTTTAGTCCCTGCTGTGGGTGAATCACTGCTTCCAAACCAGGGATAATTCCAAAAAAAACTGTTGCACTGACACACTACTTGCCCTCTGGCCTAGGTCTGAAACAGATCTAAGCCTGACTTACAATAGTTTTAACTAACTCAATAGCAGCATCTGGACTTGTTGCCAGAAACCTGAGGGGGTGACATGAGCACTAAAAAGCATATAGCATTTCTAGGACTTATGAGGTAAACATTATTTTTTCCCTCTTACCTGCTCCCGTCTTGATGCAGTCGCTCATAGGGGAAACCCCCAAGACCGCGCTGCATCGCTGCTCCCTGCTCCCTGCTCCCTGCTCCCTAACAACCATAAATTTGTACCTCACAAGTCGTAGAATTGCTATATGA
>NZ_JAAHHS010000171.1 GCF_010692395.1 Moorena sp. SIO3H5 | reverse complement strand
AAGCTATATGTGCGCCAAATATTAGTAATGTACAACACCACTAAGCGAACATCACCAAAGGTTACCGCATAATAGGGTTTGCCATTCGGTAAGGAAAAAATTTCGTTATAGGTGTCAGTATTATAAGTATTGTTTTTTAGCCAAGCTTGGTAATAATTAGGGTCATTATCTGGATTTAAATGTTCAGCTTTTTGCTGATAGATAGCTTGTGCTGCAGCGCGAGGAAAAGGGTCACCAAATTGGCTATTCAAATCCTTTTCCATAGAAAAACGACCCATCACTTCATGATTGCCAACGACAGGAAAAATCGGGGCATTTTGAATAATTTCACCGCCATGGTAGGTAGTTTTAACCCCATTCTTTTCCAATTGGTAATTAGCTCGACCCTGAAGACAAGGGAAAAACGCACCACCCCGGTTATCATCAAACCATTCCGAAGCCCGGTCAGGAATATTAACTAAATCACCGACATAAAACACCCCATCAATTTGGCCGACAGTGTCTACCACCTTCTGGAGATTAGCTGCGGTCATGGGCATTAGTTGATGGTCAGAGGTCAGAAGAATTTTCTGGGGTGTCTCAGGATTTGGTAGAGCACTGAGGCTAAAGAGTTTGCTGCTGACAAATTGCCCATTCTCCTTAACACTAGTGACTTGATAGGGCACAGCAAGACCAGGAGTCAGTCCAGTTACGATCGCTTCATGACGCCAAATATCCCGCATGATGGGCTTTTGGTAGAGTTGGGCGTCTTCGGTCTGGTTGCCAACTCGGGATTTTTGGTCTTCCCGAGTGCGGCTGAGTTTAGTAGTAGTAGCAGTAGCCTTACGATAAGAGCTCGTGCCGTAGGTAACAGTGTGGCGGGAGCCAGGAAATTCGGTAAACCAAACCACCCGCACGGAATCTTTTGTAGGAAATTGCAAGAATGGGTCAGTCAGTAATTCGTAAGCAGATGTCATGGCTCGCTGCTGGGTAATTTGCTTGATAGTTGGGACAAGAACAATTACACCGATAACTATAGCTGCCATGAGGATAAAGCGACTGATAGAAAACTTGACCATTTTCCTACTCCCTACTCCCTACTCCCCATAGCACGACGTTGCTGATTGAGGGAAACCCCTAATCAAACACACCATTACTCTCCACTATACTTTGAGCACTTAGGTATCAGGGTCTTAGTCTAAGTGCTCAAACTCTTATTCCTTTTGATATAGAGCGTTTCGTTAGCCCGTTGACTGCTCGGATCCCTCAAACGCTCAATGTATTTATGTAAAAGATTATTGCTTTAATCACATTTGATGTGACAAAAAAGTTAAATTAGATACAAAACTAACTGACTATAGGTTTTCTATAAGCAATACTATGACATTATTAACTACTAATCAAGTTATTAGCCAACTTAAGCAAGGACTGTCGTTACAGAAAGCCGAGCTGAGTCATATTGATTTACAGGGGTTGAATCTGGATAAGGCTCAGTTTGCCCACGCTTACCTACGTAATTCCAATCTCTCGGGAGCATCTTGTCAAGAGACAGACTTTACTCAAGCCAATCTCAGCTGGGCCAACCTATCGGGGGCAACTCTGGTTTATGCCCGACTCTCAGGTGCTCAACTGAATTGTGCTGGTTTGGAGGAGGCGAATCTCCGAGGGGCTTGGGCAACAAAGGCTAAGCTCTGTGGAGCAAAACTAGATGGGGTTGAGGCTTCCTTTGCCCAGCTGCAAAAGGCTGATTTGAGAGAAGCAACTGGGAAAGGGATAAGCTTGATCAATGCCAATCTCAAGATGGCCAATTTAGGAGCTGTGAATTTCCCTGAGGCTAATTTCAGTGGAGCAAGCCTTGATCTAGCTACCTTAGAAGGGGCTCAGTTAATCGATACTAAGTGGGTTGGTGCTGATTTGGAACGGGTTAACTTAAGCCGTGCTAGTTTAGTCAGAGCAGATTTAACCTCTGCTAATCTGATTGTTGCTAATCTCAGAGCTGCTGATTTAAGCGAGGTAATTTTGCATGGTGCTCAGTTGCTGGAGTCAAGTTTAGAAAATGCGTTATTAAACGATGTTGATTTAACTGAAGCGTCTTTATTTTCTGCAAATTTAGAAGGCGCTCGCTTATCTAAAGTTAATCTTACAAATGCTGATTTACAGTACGCTATATTAGAGAATACTATTTGGAATGACGTTGATTTCTCTAACTGCGAGGTTGCAGGTGCGGTGTTTACCGATGCTAAAGGATTAAGTGCTCAACAGTGCCAATGGCTTAATAAAAATGGCGCGTTGAATGTTCCTTGTGGGTAACAGTAACAATTAGTCTATGCGCTACGCGAACAGCTGTCAGTTGTCAGCCGTGAGCTAAAAGCTCACGCGTGCGCGTTCAGCTTATTTTAGTCAAAGGTGCCCTTGATCCATGAATAATTAAATTCGCCAAGGTCAAGCGCACCTAAAAACTATTAAAATAATTCCATTATTAAGCAACGCCCCCTAAAATCCATAAATTTGCACCTTACTAGCTTGAATACGCTATAGGATTTATAAATGAGATGTAAACCTAGGCGGTATTTTTTAATTTTACAATAAAACGCCAAAGCTCTTTACCATCATAGCTTTTACCTTTTACTTGCATTTCAATTAATGCCCTAAGCTTGTTTACAACCTATATATAAACGCTATATATCCCATAATTTTAGGGTGATCTCTACCCATTTCACCACAGGTCTTAAACTTCCTATAGTTCCAATAAAAAGCACCAATAACTGGTATAATCGGCCAGAATATATTTCAAGCAATAACTTATAAATGAATATGGGTGGAGGAAAGCTATTGACATACTCCCGGCGCTGAATCAGAGATTACAGCGCGGGATTCTCACAAACAGTGATTCTTGACTCAGCGACACCACTTACTGTTTCAGGTTGCCCATCTACAGCAGAGGTGGTAGTCTCCTCAAGCGTTCCCGAATACTCGGAGGTTCCTGAATGCCCTTCAGTACCTGTATTCCACTCAATGCCTAGAATCTTCATGCCCTTCTTTAAAATGTTTAATGCTGCATTTGTATCACGGCAAATTTCTGTCTGGCATTTAGGACATTGATGAGTTCTAGTGCTGAGAGATTTCTTCACTCGATGACCACAATGTGAACAATCTTGAGATGTATAATTCGGTGCAACAGCAATCACTGTTTTATGCCAAACTTTCCCAAAATAGTCTAACCATTGAGTGAATTGATACCACGAAGCATCAGAAATTGACTTAGCCAAGTGATGATTTCTGACCATGTTTTGTATCTTGAGGTCTTCATAGACAACCACATCGTTAGAGTGGACTACGCACCGAGCTAACTTCACTGCCCAGTCTTTACGCTGCCTTTGAACCTTCAAATGTGCTTTACCCAGTCTAATTCTGGCTTTGTGGTAGTTGTTTGATTGAGGCTTCTTGCCTTTGACAAACTTTCTTGACAGCCGCCGCTGTAGTTTCGCGGGTCCGCTTCTCAGCTTGTCTTAAATACTTGGGATAGATGGCAGAATTGTCATTTTGGTCTTTGTAGAAATACTTCAAACCTAAGTCAATACCGACAAGATTTCCAGTATAGTTTCCCGCTTCAAAGCGACTGGCATCAAAGCAGAATTGAGCATAATATCCATCAGCCCGTCTAACCACTCGTACCCGGTTAATTTTAAGTCTGAATAAGTCCTCTCTGGTTTTATGATTACAGAATAGAGAAAACCGACCCGCTTTAAATCCATCAGTGAAATTAATGGTTAAACAGTCCTCTGAAAGTTTCCAGCCAGAGGTTTTATACTCAACTGAACGAGAATACTTTTTGAACTGAGGATAACCTTTGTTTTTGGCTCCTTCACGACAACGACGATAGAAGCTAGATATTGAATTCCAAGCCCTTTCTCCTGAAGCTTGACGAGCCATTGAGTTAAGCTTTTTAGCAAAAGGGAATTGTTGGGCTAACTCTTTGCATAAACGAGAGATACGAGATTTGTCCACATCTGGCTCGTCTAGCCATAGTCTAACTGCCTTATTCCTAATGAACTGTGCAGTCCTTATAGCTGAGTCAAGTCTTGCATATTGAGACTGAGAACCGTTTAATAATTTAGCTTCGCGTACAATCATGATAAAATTTTATCATAAACAAACCCTGATAAACATAGATACTGCATTCTTTTTTATTGGTCGGAATTCATCTCACCGCCAAATCAGAGATTTTGGCGGGAGCCTTCTTCCGACATTTAAAGTAATCACCCTAACCGCAGCTTGGGCTAGGGCAATAGCGATCGCTCTGGGTTGGTTAACCCTAGCCATGTCGGGAAACTATGCCTTGGCCGATGATATTGTTCCGGATGGCACATTAGGTTCAGAATCGTCTGTGGTGATCCCTAATACCACTGTCCAAGGAAAAATAGCAGATAAAATCGAAGGTGGCGCAACACGAGGTGCTAACCTATTCCACAGTTTTCAGGAATTTAATGTAGGGGAACTACAACGGGTTTATTTTGCTAATCCTTCTGGAATCGATAATATTCTAAGCCGGGTAACTGGAAGTAATATCTCCAATATTCTAGGCACTTTGGGAGTAGATGGGTCAGCGAATCTGTTTTTGCTCAATCCTAATGGTATTGTGTTTGGACCGCAGGCGAAATTAGATGTAGCTGGTTCATTTTTCGCGTCTACTGCCAATAGCTTGGTCTTTGCTGATGGCCAAGAGTTTAGTGCCACATCCCCACAAGCCCCGCCACTGCTAACGATTAATATCACCCCAGGATTGCAGTATGGCAAATATGACCCCAGGACAAGAATTAAAAATACTGGGAATTTAGGAGTAGGACAAGATTTAACTCTAGCCGCTGGCCATCTGGATCTACAGGGTCAACTGGAGGCTGGTGGTAATTTGACTCTATTTGGAGAAGATACGGTTAGCATCAGGGATAGTCTAGCGCAACCCTTTATTGCCAATGCTGGTGGTTTGCTGCTAATTCAGGGTAATCAGTTAATTAATATTGCTGCCCATAACCATACCGATAGTGGTTTATTCGCTGGTTCTGATTTACGGTTGCGTTCGCCGGGTCCCATAGCAGGGGATGCTCACTATACCGCTGGCGGAAGTTTCACCATCGAGCAGTTGGATGGTAACCCAGGAAATTTAGTCAGTCCCCATGATCCCATTATTCTGGCCAATGGGGATGTCAGTTTAGGAAACTATACCGGAGCATCACTACATATTTTGGCTGGAGGTAGTGTTACCGTTGGTGATATCGAAATTAACTCTACCGATACAGCCAATAATGCCATTAGCCCTGATAACTCCAATCCGTTCTTGGCTAGTCTGGCCAATGTTACCTTGTCTGACCAAGGGAGAACGTCTGTAATAATTGATGGCAGTAGCCAACCTACCTTAGATATCCGTGCTGGCATAGATTGGACATTACTCGGCGGTTTTCCAGGAAATGTGGATACCGGAAATCTTGCCCCTAACCTCGATACGGCTGCTACTAGTGCAGATATTACCATTGGTGACATTTCGATTAATGCACCGAATGGACTAGTATTCTTAACCAATCAGTATCAACCGAATGGAGCTAATCCTACTAATAAGCTGGAAATTGGAACACTCCGCACTGATGACGATTTCGGTGAGTTTGTGGGAAATAGTGGTGATGTGATTATCGATTATCGAGGCGGGATTGAAATAAGTGATAGCATTAATACCTCTAGCGCTAGCGGTAATGCTGGTCAGATTAAATTAATTACGTTTGATGACATAACCCTTGACAATAGTGACATGATCACCAGTACCTCCAATGCTGGTCAAGCTGGGGATATTACCATTGAAACCGGTTCCTTCAGTGCCCGCCAAGGAGCTAGGATCCGAGCCAACAGCAACAGTCAAGCCAATGCTGGAAATATCAAGATTACGGCCAGTGGTGCAGTTTCCCTAGATGGCAGAAACGGTCGTGAAGCTAATAATAACGGCACTGAACTAGTATCTCGTATGGACAACGGAGGCAAAGGCAAGAGTGGGGATATTACCATCAAAGCTGACTCTGTCTCAGTCACTGAAAGTGCTGTCCTTGATGCTAGCCTCCGGGGTGAAGGGAGTGCAGGTAATATCAACATAGACGCTCGTCAAGTGATCTTTAAAGGCGCACCAAGGGTAACCTTTAGGCGAAGCAATGGTGATATCGACAGGAATGAAGCCTCCAGTGAAGCCAGAGTTAATGTTGAGCGTGGGGCAAATGGCCAGGGGGGTAAGATAACCATTAAGGCCGAATCCTTATCAATCCTTGATGGTGCTAGACTCAGTGCTGATCTAAACAGTAAAGGCACTGGTGGCAATATTGAAATCTTTGCTAGTGATAGCGTAACGGTTTCGGGAGCAACAGGCAATCGATTTAGTAGGATTAGGAGTAACGTCGGGGAATTCATTGGGAAAGACGCTGTCGGGAACGGTGGTAACATTACCATTCACACTGGCTCCCTCTCGGTTACAAAGAGCGGTCAAATCCAAACCAACCTATTTGGTATAGGTGATGCTGGCAAGATAACTATCAAAGCTCGCGATACAGTCAGGATTGACGGAGTAGCCAATAATGATAGGATAGCCAGCGGTTTGCGCTCTCGGGTCGGTCCGGATCGAGAAGACAAAAATTTTCGCAACCAATCAAAAGCTAGAGGTAGTGGTGGCGAAATCACCATAGAAGCAAAGTCAGTTTTTGTGACCAATGGCGGTCAAGTAAGTACTGAAATCGATGACATCGGAAATGCTGGCAATATATCAATTATTGCTAAGGATCAAGTTATCTTTGATGGCGCTGCTAAGAATAAAAAAAATAATCGATTTTCAAGTATTATCTTCACTCGCGTTAGACCTCAAGCAGAGGGTAACGGTGGCAAAGTATCAATTGAAGCTCGGTCAGTTTCCTTTACCGATGGTGCTCAGATAAATTCCGAAAGCCGTGGCAAAGGAAAAGGGGGTGATGTGGAAATAATAGCTAGCGATCGCGTTTTAGTTGACGGAGTCAGCGAGTTGATTGGAGCAGATAGTGCCATAGCTACTGATGTTCTATCGGATGGCAAGAGGGATGGTGGCACGATCACGATCACAGTTACAGAAGGTTCCTTTGAGATTACTGGAGGTGCCAGGTTAGCATCTGGTACTCAAGGCCAGGGGGATGGTGGTGATGTGATCATTGAGGTTCGTGACCAGGTTTTAATAGACGGAATAGGCATTAATGACAAACCTAGTCGGATCTTGACTGGTGTCAATCGTAAGTCAAGAAAGGGCAACGGTGGTGACATTAAAATTAATGCTAACTCCATTGCTGTGACTGATGGTGGAACCCTAGCTGCTGGCACGGGCAGCAGTGGGACAGGTGGAACTATAAATTTCACCACCAATACACTAACTGTTGAAGACCAAGGTCAAATTTCCACTTCTACTTTCTCAGAAGGGAATGGTGGTTCCATTGTTGTAGATGCAAAAGAATCTGTTCTGCTCAAGAATGATGGACTTATTACCAGCCGTGTAGAAGATGCAGCTACTGGTGATGGAGGAGATATTGAGATCACTACTTCCTCCCTATCTCTTATTAATGGTGGGCGGGTGGAAGCAGGAACCTTTGGTTTCATTCCAGTAGATCTAGCTTCTGATTTAGTCAACCAGTCCTATCAGGATATTGTGCTAGAGGATCAGCCAGTAGCCTACTGGCGTTTAGACGAAACCACTTCGATAACGGCTGTTGACAGTTCTGGCAATGGCTTCAACGGTACCTACAGGAATGGCGTAACTCAGGGCGTTCCAGGAATATCAGGCACAGCAGGAGAATTTGATGGCAACAATGATGCTGTGGATGTTGGTATTATTGCACCAGGTTCGGAATTAGATATCAGTAATCAATCCTTCACCGTAGAAGCCTGGGTAAAGCAAAACGAATCTGAGCAATCTGTGGATCAATCCTATGTCGGGATACATCCAAGCAATAACCGAAACGATGGTAACGGTGACAGTCTATATTTCCGAGTGACCAGTAACGGTGCTGTCCGTTTTGGTGACTTTGAGGGTAACTCGGACTTGAGAACACCAGGGAACATCATTGAACCAAACACTTGGTATCACATTGTAGCTACTTATGACCAAGACTCCAACACCAACACTATTTTTGTGGATGGTCGGGAAGTGATCAGTAACAACCAAGGTGCTTTTGAAAGTCAAAACCCCCGTGTCTTGATCGGGGCTTGGCGGAACATTGGTGACCAAGCATTTAATGGTGTGATTGATGAAGTGGCAGTCTATGACGAAGCCTTATCCCGTGAAAGCATTACTAGTCACTTTTTACGAGGGCAACTAAATCTTGGTGTATCTGTGGAATCATTACCTGATCGTGCAGCAAATGCTGGCAACATTACAGTTAATGCTACTGATGACATTACTATCTCTGGAGTTAGTCCCACTAATAGTGACATTGCCAGTGGTTTAGTGTCTAGCAGCTCAGGCAATTTCAGTGGTAAAGCTGGTACGATCACTATCAATACTGATTCCCTCAAGGTTGAAGATAGAGGGATAATCACCGTAAGCAGTAACCAAGGGGTAGCTGGTAATCTCGACATTACGGCTAATTCCCTGTTACTTAACAACGGAAAACTTTTCGCTGAAACTGCTCAAAATCTCGATAATGGGACATCAGGAGCGAATATCATACTAAACGTATCAGACCTAATACAGCTCAAAAACGAAAGTCTGATCTCCGCAAAGGCTTTATTAGATGCTAACGGAGGTAACATAACTATTAATGAAAACCGTAATGATAATCCGAATGATAACCCATTCCTGATTGCTTTCCCCCCAACAGGTGATAACGGTAGCGATATCATTGCTAATGCTCCCATGGGACAAGGAGGCAAAATTACTATTAATGCCTTCAGCATCTTTGGTATTAAAGAGCGCCCAGCCATTGATGGCAATCGCACCAATGATATAGATGCCTCTGGTGGTACAGACAGTGGTGAGGTGAATATCAAAACTACCAATGACTTCCTGGAGCGAGAGCCCAATAGCTTACCCACGGAACCGGGCAAGGCTCAATTTGATCAGCGCTGCCAACCGGGTAATAGCACTGGCGCTAGCCTGATCAATACTGGACGTGGCGGCTTACCTCCTCGCCCAGGTGAAATCAGCAGCAATAGCCTTTGGGAAGATATACGCCGCCCTACTACCCGTGGACGGTATCGCTCCCGGACTGCACTGGTTAAACCCCCTGTTAAGCCCCCCACTACCCATAAGCCAAAACAAATTATAGAAGCGCAAGGCTTGATGATTGATGCTGATGGCAATATCTTTCTGACTGCTTATCCCACTACTGTGACACCGGATGGATTTCGGCAGGTACCTGGGTCTTGTTATTTGCGATAGGGAACAGGGAATAGGGAATAGGGAGTAGGGAGCAGGCATCTTGTCTGTATCCTCATTCAGGCTGTCAGGATGCCGAACCCACTCATATTCATCCCGCCCCTCAGCAATCACAAAAATTTAGATATAGCTTTTATCATAGCTATGAGGTACATATTATTTTTCCCCTCTTCCCTCTATTCCCCTCCTGGGAGGGGTTAGGGGTGGGTTCCTGTTCCCTGTTCCCTGTTCCCTGTTCCCTGTTCCCTGTTCCCTGTTCCCTGTTCCCTGTTCCCTGTTCCCTGTTCCCTGTTCCCTGTTCCCTGTTCCCTGTTCCCTGTTCCCTGTTCCCTGTTCCCTGCTCCCTGCTCCCTGCTCCCTGCTCCCTAAAACCCAGAGATTTGTACCTCATAGGTATAAGAATTGCTATACCTGACTATTACTATGAAACGTCATACTCTATTCAAGAGATAATTAAAAATAGAAACCCTAGATTTAGCGTCCTCATGCTTCGCGCGACCCTAATTGGCACCCAAGCCTTAATTTTTTTTCTCCTAAATTTAGTTCTCCCCATTGGCATCCTCCCGGTCTTATCCTATCCCAGCACTGTTAAGCCAATTCCTCAAGATTGGTCAGCGTCAGAATTAGTGGAACAAGGCAGAGCATTCTACAGCAAAGGTCAGTTTAATCAAGCAGCAACCACTTGGGAACAAGCGGCACAAGCCTATGAATCCCAAGGGGATAGACTATATCAGGCGATGGTGTTGAGTTATCTGTCCTTGGCTTACCAGAAACTGCAACAGTGGTTTGATGCGGAAGATGCGATCGCATTTAGCCTAAACCTGTTAGAGACCGGAGCAGATCTCAGGGATACCCCAGACTACCAGCAAATCCAAGCCCAAGCTCTCAACACCCTAGGTAGTCTAGAATTAGCTTTAGGACAACCAGACATTGCTCTAGAAGCCTGGCAATTGGCTACTGAGATTTATCAACAATTAAAGGATGACATTGGCATTACAGGTACCCTAATTAATCAAGCTCAAGCGATGGAAGCCTTAGGACTTCACCGTCGCACCTGTAAAACCTTATTAAAAGCCTTAAACCTGGACAATAATTGCGATTTGTCCAATCAAGAACGGTTTGAGACTGTGCTGCAAACCTTTCAACAAACCCCTGATCCCCAGATTCAAATCCTGGGCTTACGTAGCCTTGGGAATAGTCTCCGTCTCCTCGGGGACTTGAACCACTCTCAGCAAGTGCTTAAGGCAAGTTTGAAAGTAGCTCAACCTCCTCTAGAAAAACGAGAGACCTTACTGAGTTTAGGGGATACAGAACGTTCCTGGTACAACCACTATAAACAATTATACACCAGAACCAGCCTGATAGCTGAACAAAAAAAAGTTAAACAACAGGTTATTGATCAGGTTAATCATGCTCTAAAATACTATCAAGAATCTGTTCAACAGTCGAGCCAATTATCAGCATCAAATAGCTTAGATATTGAACCAAAACTACAGCGCTTAAGTTTACTAATTGACTTCCACAATTGGTTAGAAACGTTAACCAATCAAGAAAATAAGGATAATCAAGCCCCAAACATCCAAGACTTAAAATCTCAAATTAATGACCAAGTCAAGGAATTACTCAACAGCGAGATTACTAAATTACCAGCTAGTCGAACAGCAATCTATGCTCAAATCAATTTTGTAGAAAGTCTGATCACCTATGATCTAAAATCGAACAAGCATCAAGACAATCTTCAGCGGTCATCCTTTATCCTTCACCCTTACGAAATTGCTCATAGTTTAGTCAAAGCTCTCCAAGAGGCTCAACTTTTAGAGGATAAACGAGCCGAATCCTATGCCCTCGGTACCCTTGGGAAGCTATATGAACAAACTCAGCAATGGTATCAAGCTCAAGAATTTACCGAAAAAGCCCTGACCATAGCTCAAGGAATTCAATCCGATGATATTGCCTATCAATGGCAATGGCAGTTAGGACGAATTTATCAAGCTCTGGGAAAAACTGAAGAAGCAATCACCGCTTACCAAGCAACGGTCAAAACCCTAGATTCTCTTCGCCAAGATTTACTGGCTCTGAGTTCAGATGTGCAGTTTTCCTTTCGGGAAAATGTTGAGCAAGTCTATCGAGAATTAGTCGATTTACTCTTGAAAGACGAGCAAACCGCTCAACCGATCGCCTTTGGCGCGGCTGAGGCCTTTGGCCACGCTACGCGAACGGCGATCGCAGATAACCGGATCCCAGAGAACAAGCTCAAGCAAGCTACCGTAGCCATTGACTCTCTCCAGCTAGCCCAAATTGAAAATTTTCTGGGGTGTAACCTTTCTGACATTGTGGAATTGGCCGAGCAGGAAATAGATCCCAGTGCAGCATTAGTCTATCCGATTATTCTCGATGACCGCTTAGCGGTGATCGTGAAATTACCAAAATCAGGAAAATTTATTCACTATACCGCTGCTTTACCTAAAGCTAAACTTGAGCAAACCTTAGAAAGTCTCCGTATAGAGCTAGAAAAACCTTTTATTTCTCAAGAAAGTCTCGCCTTATCCCAACAGGTTTATGACTGGTTAATTCGACGGGCGGAAGGGTTGCTAGAAGCCAATCAAGTTAAAACCTTAGTATTTGTTCTTGATGGTAGCTTTCGCAATGTTCCCATGGCTACCCTTCATGATGGTGAACAGTATCTAGTAGAAAAAGGTTATGCGATCGCACTCATTCCTGGTTTGAGTCTACTAGAGCCCAAACCCTTAGCTCAAGTAGAGTTAAATGCCTTAGCCTTTGGACTTTCAGACATGCGCGAGGGTTTTCCTGATCATGAAGGCTTCGCTAACCTACCCAATGTAAAAAAAGAATTAGGACAAATTAAATCCCAAATTCCCAGTCAGCAATTGCTCAATCAAGACTTTACCAGTCAAAAATGGCAAGAGTTAATCAGTTCAGTGCCATTTCCTGTAGTCCATTTAGCTACTCACGGTGAGTTTAGTTCAGATCCAGACGAGACCTTTCTGCTGGCGTGGGATAAGCGAATCAATCTCAAGGATTTAAGCAATGTCATCCAGAACAGAAGTGACAATAGTTTAGAAGCAATTGAATTACTAGTGCTTAGTGCTTGTAAAACTGCCGATGGTGATAGTCGTGCTAGCTTAGGCTTGGCCGGAGTAGCCATTCAGTCAGGAGCCAGGAGTACTATGGCTTCCCTATGGTTCATTGATGATGACTCTACCGCTAAACTGATGGCATCTTTTTACAAAGAATTAGCTGATTCTGACGCAACGGTTACCAAAGCTGAAGCCTTGCGCCGTGCTCAAGTTAATCTTCTAAAAAGCCCTGGTTATCAAGCTCCATTGTTCTGGGGAGCCTATGTTTTAGTGGGAAATTGGCTGTAATCGGGAATCGGGAATCGGGCATCGGGCATCGGGAATCGGGCATCGGGAATCGGGCATCGGGAATCGGGATGAAGTTGCCTGTTGATGATCTTTTCGTCAGAACTACCACTCGGAAGTTCCCTACTCCCTGTTCCCTGTTCCCTTTCCTATACAACAATCAACTAGGGGTTTGACTGCGATCGCACGCAAACCAACGGAACCTAGGAAATCCTCCCAATCCCGTTCTAACCTCAAATCATCTGGTTTCTGGTACCGTAGTTCAGCTAAACCTGTCATCGCATCATGCCAAATACCGTGACTGGCATAAACAGCAATACGCTCCCGTGGTGAAGTAGCAGCCTTTAGCTTACTACTGAGGGTAGAGTTTGGTATGATGCGTTTGACTAATCCTTCCACCTTAGGATTGCTAGACGGGCTCTGGCGATTAACTACAACCGAGAACTGCCATCGATATACCTGGTCAGTTTCTAGAGGTTTGCTCAGGCGAACACTGACAATACCAGGAGTTCCAGATAACCGAATCGTTTCTTGTACTACAGAGTGTTGCTTATCATCGAGCAGTACAAAGTCCACCGTCAGTTCAGGAGTAGACTGTTTAGGAACATAAAACCAAAAGCTAGGAGACTCAGCTAAGGTCAGTGCTAAGAAAGACTTCGAGTCATTACTACAGTTGCCAGTTGCCTCGACAATCTCACTACTGCCAGGGACTATAGCAATCAGCTGATCCGAACACAGACCACGTGATCCTCCTGATGTCCGTTTCGGTGGTCTGCCCACATCATCAAAGCTTTCCTGTTCTGTAGCATTTGGCGGGAGGAAATATAAACCTCCTCCAGCTGTTGTGATCTGATCAGGTCTACCATCACCGTCAAAGTCTAGATCTGGTTTAGCTGATGGAGTATCGGATTGGAAGAAACTATTGCTGACAGAGTTGGTGTCTAGGGCAACAGAGTGCGAACGCGCTCGTAGAGGGTAAATGGTGAAATTAAGTAGTACCCAGGCAAGGGTCAAGATCAAAGAAGGTTTGTACAACCCTAGCTTTTTGTTATACATACTCAGAGGTTTAATAAACGTTAATTTTTTTAAACGATTCCATAATCCTTATCAGTCCTTAGTCAGGGATTTTCTGCAAACCTTTACATTTCTTATCAATTTTGGTTTCCCTCGGGATTGGCCTACGGCCAGGCTACCCGAGCGGAAATAGAGCATTTCCATATAGATTGAGAAATGCTCTATCTCAAGTGCTGAGCTGAACCTGGGTGTCTTTTCGTTTACGCTTTCAGGTTGGTAGCTATGAGAAAGCGGCACTAGCTCCCCAAGACTGCTAGCGCACCTCTGCATTGCTGATGACTGATTTATTGACTAAAATATAGTATTACATATCAATCCCGACTCATTTCTCTAGTTGAATCAAAATTCATTCAATCTTTAAACCAATCACCTTTTTATCAAAATTTTTTCAAAGACTTGGATTATAAATATAGCTTTTACATTTGAGATGTAAACAGAAACGCGATTAGTAAAAGCAAGATGCAAGAAGCAAAAAGCAATATATAATCAAGTGTCTAGGGATTTTTGGTAATATAAAAAACTGTCATGTCTGTTTACATTTGATTTAAACATGCTAGAAACTACAATGGCTCCACTGGTTGCTACTAACGCCAACGCTGATGGTATAAAGGGTATCCATCCCCCCTGGAGTAACAGACCATAACAGACTCCAGATAAGAGGCTGATACCAACAAAAACAGCAATTCCCAAGTAGGATGGGGAATGTAAACGCCAAACTAATAGGCCTCCCACCACAGACCAACTAGCAATCCAAAGCACTTCCCCCCACGGTGGCAACCACCAGAGTAACGGTCGTTTATCCAAAACAGCACTAATAATCTGACTACTCATCTGAGCGTGAACCATAACCCCAGGTATTTTGTCAGACCATGGCCCTTTAGTATAGGGAGTCCGGTGTACATCCTTTAAATCTTTACCAACCCCAATCAAGACAATCTTATTTTTCACTAAATCCGGCAGTTGGGAGTCGAGTTTACCCTTGAGTAAGTCTTGGAGATTAACTTGTTTGGGATTCTTGGCACGATAATTAAGGAGTATCTGATATCCCCTGGCATGATCTGGCTTTAACTGATACCCACCAGCATTGTGTGCGAATTTCCGAAACACCACATCACCGATTTCTACATCCCCTGCTGAATTTCTCTTCATCGGCGGGATTCCCTTTTGGGCTAGGTAATTCAGAGCGACTTGAAAACTCAAAGAGCGACTGGTATCACAAGTATCCGAAGAGGTCATCCCTATAGGTTGGCGGCGGTTAATATCATATGG
>NZ_JAAHHS010000170.1 GCF_010692395.1 Moorena sp. SIO3H5 | reverse complement strand
GATGTCTGCTAGGCTGTCTTCTTTGTTTGTTTCTAGATGCTGTTGATAATCTTTGATTAGTTCTGTGAGGGCTGGTGGTGTTTTGGCTGATAAGCTTAATATGTGTAGTGGACGTTCTGGGATATCTCCACTACTTTTTACTTGAGCTGGGGCTTCTTCTAATATGACATGGGCATTTGTTCCACTAGCTCCAAAGGAACTTACTCCTGCAATTCTACTGCGATCTTTTACTTCCCAAGTAGTTCCTTGAGTTGCTACCACAATTGGGGAGTTGTTCCAGTCGAACTTACGAGTTGGATTTTTCAGGTGCAGATGAGGTACTATCTGTCGATGCTGTATTTGCAATATTACTTTTATGACTCCAGATATACCAGCAGCAGATGCTAGGTGTCCTATGTTGGTTTTAATAGACCCAATCATCAACGGATCTTGTGCAGAACGTTCTTCCGCAAATACTGCCCCCAAAGACCTAAGTTCAATTGGGTCTCCCAAAGAAGTTGCTGTACCGTGAGCTTCTATATAACTTACTTGGGATGGTTTGACTTTTGCCATTTTCAGAGCTTGACGAATTACCTGTTGCTGGGATGAACTATTTGGAACTGTAAACCCACTACTTGGTCCGTCCTGATTGACTGCCGATCCTCGAATAACTGCCAAAATGTTATCTTTTGCAGCTTCTGCATCAGACAGACGTTTCAACACCAAAATACCACATCCTTCTCCCCAGGCAGTCCCCTCAGCTTCCTCATCAAAAGTTTTACACCGACCATCAGCAGATGACATCTTGGCCTGGCAAGTCGAAATAAATCCTTCTGGCAATAGCCATAGATTAACCCCTCCGGCTAAAGCCATTTGACATTCTTGCAATCGCAAGCTTTGACAGGCTTGATGAATAGCAACGAGAGAAGAAGAACAGGCTGTATCTATTGCCATGGATGGGCCAGTTAGTCCCAGGGTGTAGGATAAACGACCTGCTGCTGCGTTCAATGGTAAGCCAGTGATTGCATAGGGGGCAACATTAGTTTCTGTAGCTTTTCTCGCGATCGCGTCATACTCGCAATTAGTGATACCTACAAATACTCCTGTTAAACTATTATCTAATCTATGAGGAATATATCCAGCATTTTCCAGTGCTTCCCAACTTACTTCCAAAAGTAGGCGATGCTGTGGATCGATACTGACAGCTTCTCTTTCTGAAATACCAAAAAACAGAGGATCGAATTGTTCTATATTTTCATGTAAAAATCCTCCAAAGCGGGTATACATTTTTCCTGGAGTTTCTGGGTTTGGGTCGTAATATTTATCGACCTTCCAGCGTTTTGGAGGGATTTCCGTAATTGCATCCACTCCACCAGAGAGTAATTGCCATAATTTTTGCGGGTTATCAGCTCCTCCAGGAAAGCGACAAGCCATACCAACAACTGCAATTGGTTCTGTTTTGGCATACTCTAGTCCCTCTATTCTAGTTTTTGCTTCCTTAAGTGCTAAAAGTACCTGTTTTGATGCAGATAGCTTTTCTTTTTGATCTGGTGAATTACTCATTTTTAATTTTCCTCTAGTAAAGTGTTTAAGTCTGCTAATTCCTTAATAATTGAAGATTCAACATCTTCTTCTGGTAAATTTTCGATCTCTAAAATTTGGTTTGCTTTTTGTTCTTGAGCAACAGGCAACTGTGACTGCTCTATTTTCTTTAACTGCCAACCAAGTACTTTTGAAGAAATGTAGTCGGCTAAACTAACAATATTTGGAAATTCAAAAGCTAAGGTTGCTGGCAGAGAACAATTCAGTCTTTTTTGCAGTTGATTTCTCAGAGCCACTGTCATCAAGGAATCTATTCCCATTTCAAAAAAACCTTGTTCTGGAGACAGTAGCTTAAAGTCTTTGACTCCTAATACTTTAGCTACTTCACTCTTAATATAGTCAATCAAAAGTTGATAACGCCCACTTTCAGGCTCTGCTTCTAATTGTTTTAAAATTTCTGATTGCTGTAGTGATAATCGATCTTCTAATTCTGACGATTTGCTTTCTATCTCTGCCAGAAGTGGTCGGTATTTTTTCGATTGATAGACTTCTTTAAATATATCCCATTCCACCGAAGCTACTACTGTTTGAACTGCATTGGTTTCCATAAGCCAACCCAAAGCATTAAATCCTTCCTCTGGCTGTAATTCTTCCAATCCAGCTTGCTTCATATATTGAACATAGGTTTTTGAAGAAACTATGCCTCCCAGACCTAAACTTCCCCAATTAATACTTAACGCTGGTAGCCCTATAGAACGGCGATAGTAAGCAAATGCATCCAGGAAATGATTAGCTGCATCATAACTGGCTTGACCTTTAGCTCCCCAAACAGATCCAGCAGAAGAAAAGCAGACAAAAAAGTCTATATCTAAGTTTTTAGTGACTTGATGTAAAATCCATGTTCCTACTGTCTTAGGACGAAGCACAGATTCCAAAGTATGAGTTTCTATCTCCTCTATAAGCAATTCACTCGCAACACCAGCAGCATGAATAACTCCTCTTAAAGGTTTCTCTGCTGTATTTATCTTCTCTATTACTAAGGATATCTGTATTGGATCGGTGATATCAGCAGAACATACAGTTACTTTTGCACCACTTTTTTCTAATAATGTTATGATTCTAGTCTTATTTCCTTCCTCACTATTTGCAGAGAGATTTGCCCATTGAGGGCGTGGAGGAAGTCCTTTGCGCCCTGTCAGCACAAGATTTATTGCACCCCGCTCTACCATCCACTGGGCTAATTTTAGTCCTAAAAATCCCAAACCTCCAGTAATTAGGTAGGTAGCATCAGAATGGAAACTCAAACTTTGAAACTTTTCCATTTGGCTACTACGCATTAAACGAGCTACATAGCGCTGGCCATTACGAAAAGAAATATGATCTTCACCATCTGAATCCACAATCTCTGCTATTAGGGCAGCTACTGATTCATCAGTAGAGTTATTAGGGTCTAAATCTACCATTCCTCCCCATAAATCAGGATGTTCAAGAGAGATGACTCTACCCATTGCCCATACAGGAGATTGAGCTAATCCACTCATAGAACTGTTAATACCAAGAATTGGCTGTGCTTCTTGGGTAACTAACCATAGGGAGGGTTTCTGAATAAATTTTGCCTTGAGTAATGCTTGAACAAAATGCAATATAGTACCACATCCAAGCCTTGAAGCTGACTCTAAAGTTTCTACTGTCAACTTGTTGACTTCACAACTATCTAAACTCCATAAATGAAGAATTTCAACAGAGCTAGATAGATTTGTTGTTAATGTTTCTAGAAGTTTTGAGTAATCATTTGGCTCCTCTGGATTAATGATAAATTCTGCTGGTGCTATTTGTTTATATTTCTCCCCAGCAAATACTAAGGTACAAACATCTCCCTCAGAGCGAAGTTTAGTAGCTAACTGTTGCCCCACTCCCTGAGTATCTGCTAGTATCAACCAACTCTTCGCTGAAGAGAGCGGCAAGAGTTTTTCTTCAGGAGTTTTAGCAATAATCACTGCTTGCTGAAACAAAATTTCAGGCTGTAAATCCATCTCTGGCAAGGTAACTACTTGAGTAAAACCTGTTTCACTTAGCAATTGTTTCCACTTACAGCAATTTAACAGAGGATACTCTGGCCGTAAATCATAATCTTGGAATTTCCACCATCCTTCTAATAGCCCGAAGATTAAATCCATCCACCTACTTGGAGTTGTTGCTTCTAATAATACCAAAATTCCTCCTGGTGCTAACAGTTTCTGCACATGGGATAATGTTTGCTTCATACTGGTAGTGGCATGGAGTACATTAGCAGCAATAACTATATCGTACTGATGTAACTTAAATCCTTGGGTTACTGGATCTGCTTCTATATCCAGAGTTTCATAGCGCACAAATGGATAATCTCGGAACTTTTCTTGAGCTTGAGTTGTAAAGAACGCTCCAATATCAGTGAACACATATTCTGTTTTGCTCGGATCGAGATGAGGCAGAATATAGCTAGTTGTACCTCCTGTTCCAGCTCCGATTTCCAATAATCTTAACCCTCGGCTTGGCGGTAATTTATTAATTGATTCAGCGATCGCTTTTTGCACTATCGCGTTCATAGCTTTAGCTGAGGGGGACTCTTGATAGAGCTGGGTTGCTGTGGTTAAATTTCCTTCAGGGAATACCAGTTGCACTGGATCGATTCCTCCTTGTAGTACCTCACTTAGTTGAGATGCACAACGGTGAAGGAGTGTTAATTCTGCTAGTGCATCAGGATATTGACTCATTAAAGTCTGACTTTTAACACTAGGATTCACTTGAGGCAACGCTTGTAGCATTTGCCACTGTTGTTTTGTTGACTGAAGTATTCCAGCAGATGCTAAGATTTGTAGCAGGTGTTTGAACAGTCGTTGCTGCATTGGAACTATTCCTAAACCCTGGGCTGCTACATCTGAGTCGAAGCTTTCTCCTGGTTGGTATGGCCAAGCCATTGACCGCAATGCTTGTACTACATAGTCTAGACTTAATTCTTCTAGGTTTTTTTTGATTTGCTTACCCCTATCACTGTCTAACAGAGTTACTAATTCTGTTAGAGTGGGACTTAATTTTTCTTCGACTTCTACTGGTGTCAGCAGGAAATCAGGTGGTAGTACCCGACCAAAACGGCCTTTAATCCTCCATTCTACTGAATACAACCAATTTTGAAGACTAGCTGATGTTATTTCTTGCTGATGTTGTTTAACTATCAAATCTAGCAGTTTTGGCAACAACTCAGTTTCACTAGGGGATAGATTTCCAGCTTTTTCCAATTTTTCAGCTAATGTTTTAGTTTCTCCTTGACTTAGTAAGCTAAAAATTTGGGTATTGATATTTCCTGATGCAACAAAACTATTCTTGTTATGCCTACTTTCTGAAGTTTCTATCCAATGCCTTTCTTTTTGAAATGGATATGTGGGCAATACTACTTTGTTACCACTATAATTTTTGTTAAACCCTGACCAATCTACTTTGGCTCCTTTTACATACAATTGCCCTAAGCTTGATAGAATTTGCTGCCATTCTTCTAATCCAGGTCGCAATGATGGTAACCATACTCCTACATCTTCTGGTAAACATTGACGTCCCATCCCCAGCAATATTGGTTTCGATCCCACTTCCAAGAATACCTTATAACCTTCCTCATGGAGAGTTTTCATACTTTCAGCAAACTTTACTGGTTGTCGGATATGACCTACCCAATATTCCGCCTCAGTAATTTCAGAACCCACCTTTTTAGCATTAACATTAGATATTAGTGGCATCCGAGGTTGACTATAATCTACTTCTTTAGCTACATTTTCAAACTCTGCCAACATTGGTTCCATCAAATGAGAGTGAAAAGCATGGGAAACCTGTAATTTTTTGGTCTTAATTCCCATAGCTTCCAATTTACTACAAATCCCTGCGATAACTTCATTTTTACCAGAAATTACTATACTTTCTGGTCCATTAATTGCTGCTATGGCCACTTGTGAAGTATAGCCCTCTATAACCTTTGTTACTTGAGATTCTGAGGCCATCACAGAAACCATTCCACCACCAGAGGGCAACTGTTGCATTAACCGCCCCCGCATAGCTATTAATTTCAGTCCGTCTTCTAGGCTGAACACTCCCGCTATGCAAGCTGCTACATATTCTCCTACACTATGACCCATTACTACATCTGGCTTAATCCCCCATGATTCCCATAATTTAGCCAAAGCATATTCAATAGCAAACAAAGCAGGTTGAGTATAAGCTGTTTGGTCTATTACAGAGAAACTTGACTTTTGTGCATTTTTCGGATATAGAACTTCTAGGAGCGGATGTTCTAGATAAGGACGTAGGATTTGGTTACATTTCTCTAAAGCTTGACGGAAAGTTGGTGCTTTTTCATACAGTTGCCTTCCCATATTCACATACTGGGAACCTTGACCTGTAAAGAGGAAAGCTAATTTGGTAGAACTACTCTCACTCGATAGTTTTCCTGAAAATAACCCAAAGATTTCCTGCCCTGCTTTGTGTTCCAGAAGTTTTTTCGTTAATTCTTGTAGGTTAGTAGCAATGATCCCTAGTCGATGGTTAAACTGAGCCCGTCCAGTGTTAGCCGTATAACATACATCTGCCAGTTCTAATTCGGGATTAGTTTCCAGATAATTTTGATAATGACTGACTAACTCATCCAGAGCTTTTTCTGTTTTCGCTGAAAGCGTTAATAGATTAACTTCCCGTTCTAAATCATCTTCACTTCTAACTTCTGACTTCTGACTTCTGACTTCTGTAGGTACTTCTTCCACAATAACGTGAGCATTTGTTCCACTGAAACCAAAAGAACTTACCCCAGCCACACGAGTTTCACATTCATCGTATTTTTCCCATGCCTTACCCTCCATCGGAATCATACCAGGAATCCCTGCTAAACTCATATAAGGATTCAGCTCCCTCAAATGTAAATGAGGTGGTATATACTTATTTTGCAGCGACAATACCACCTTGATTAACCCGGCAATACCCGCAGCCGCTTCAGTATGACCAATATTTGTCTTCACTGAACCAATCATTAGAGGGCGTTCCGAACCACGATTTTCTCCATACACCGCTTCCAGAGCCTTAATTTCTACTGGGTCTCCCAAAGAAGTACCCGTACCATGGGCTTCTACATAAGACACCTGATTCGCAGACATTCCTGCTACAGACAAGGCTTTCTGAATCACCGCTTCTTGAGCAGATTGATTTGGTGCAGTCATCCCATTGCTAGCACCATCCTGATTAATTGCTGTGCCCCGCACCACGGCTATTATCCTATCTTGATCTGCTATTGCCTGTTTCAAAGACTTGAGAACTACAACTCCACATCCTTCACTCCTTACATAACCGTTGGCAGAGGCATCAAAAGTTTGACAACGTCCATCTGGTGATAACATCCCTGCTTGAGAGAAACTAATACTTAACTCAGGAGACAACAATAAATTCACCCCTGAGGCCAAAGCTAATTCACATTCACCATTGCGTATACTTTGACAAGCTAAATGAACAGCACTTAGAGATGATGAACAGGCCGTATCTACTGTTATGGCTGGACCATTCAATTTCAAAAAGTAGGATAATCTTCCCGCACCGATAGCAGTAGAACTACCTGTGGCAAAATAGATGTTTAAATCTTGCTCCTGATTATATTTGTACTTTAGCTGTTCATAATCATGAAAAGCAATACCTACAAATACTCCTGTTTCTGTTCCCGAAAGGGATTCTGGATTAATCCCAGCATTTTCTAGTGCCTTCCAGTTTTCTTCTAGTAATATACGTTGTTGTGGATCTATATATTTAGCTTCACGGGGCGAAATATGGAAAAAATCTGCATCAAACTTGTCAACTTCAGAAATAAAACCACCATAACGACTAGATATTTTTCCTGGTTGATTTTTATTGGAATCGTAATATTGTTCAATATCCCAACGATTCGGAGGTACTTCCGTAATTGCATCAATGCCATCACGCAGCAATGACCAATACTTTTGGGGGCTATCAGCATCTCCAGGAAACCGACAAGCCGTTCCTATAATTGCTATCCCATTTTCTAATTGAGCTGCCGAAAAACCTGAATCAGTTTTTTCAGCTTTTGGTTCTAGTTGTGCGATTTTTGGCAAGAACTCAGAAATCTTCTTTTGTTTAGCTGGTGTTTCTTCTTTAAAATAACTAGCGATCGCCTTTGAAGTTCCATACTTAAAGAAAAAATTAGGCTCTATTTTTACTCCCAGCTTTTTCTCCAATAAATATTTCAGTTCCAACAGTTCCAAGGATTCGATTCCCATCTCCATCAGTGGGCGTTCAGAATCAAAAGAGTGTTTCTTATTCATCACTACCCGAACACAACCAGCTACAACTTCATCTACATCCTCTTTTCTTTCTACTTTTACCTGCCGATTTTTTTCAACTTCTACACCATCAAAACGTTGACGATGATGAATATCGTATTCTATCAGAACACCACAACCTTGATTTTCTATATCTGTAGGGCGATAACCAGGAAGAACTTTTTGAATTTTAGCCCCATGAATCTGATGAAAGCGCAAAATCTGGTCTACCAGTAGCCCTGAATCATTTTTTTTGTGGATATATTCTGCCATTGGCATTGGGGAATAGTCTGAATAATTACGACAACGAGTCACTCCCACAACCCTTTCCACACAACCCATCACAGCACAATACTGAAGCATCCATTCCAGTAGTTGATCCCCCAACCCTTGATTTTGCAACTCTGGCAAAATATTCGTAGCTAGTAATTGTATCACTACTCCTGATTCAGTATGTAATGACGGCACTTCGACAAAGGTTCTATTTTCCAAAACTTCAGTCTGAGCAATCCTTTGGGAATAGATAGCTCCAACAATCTTTTCGTCAAGTTCTAAAATAAACTGCCCTTGTGGAAAATTCAAAATCCGCCTCTGGATTTCTTCTTTATCAACCCGAAGATTTGCTGACCAACACAATGCCTCTAGTGCTATTAAATCTGGTAAATCCTTAAGTGTAGGATGGCGCAACTTATAAGGTTTTTTCTCAAAACAATTTAAGCTGATGCGACTAAATGGAAAATTATGAGGATATCGTTTTGAGAACTCCCACTTAGGGAACAAACCTACTTCGGCAGCACAACTGAGAAACACTTCAGCTTCCACCAAATGTTGACTTGAGAAAGCTTGTAAGGCATCAAAATGGAGGCTATTACTACTGTCTAAAAATATGTTGACTACTTTTGGTTCTAAACAATGAACTTCCAGAATCATCATCCCATGTTTAGTAACCACAGAAGACCATCTTTCCAAATGTTCTACCAAGCTTTGTACCATAATCTGGGCCGGAATCAAACCTCCGTCTGAATCTACATAAACCCCTTGGTAACACAGTTGGCTCCGCCTTTTTGCTGCTTCTAAATTTTGGGGAGGGATAAATGGCCGATCATGGTCCAAAAAGGAGCGAATGTGGAGAATTTTTTCGGGATCATCAATTCCCTGAGTTTTTAAGTCGGATATCATTTGTTGTGGGTTTCCAATATCCCCCTTAATTAGCAAGTTAGGAATACCTGCTAAAGTCAATGCCGACTCTTGCAACGATGCTTGGTTATAATCTACTCCAATCATCTGCACTGGATATTTGTCTAGCACTTTTCCCCTAGCAGATTTTGTACTAATTAATTGATAAACCCGTTTGAGCAGTGTACCATCGCCACAACCCATATCTACAACATATTTTGGTTGATCAGAATAGGGTAACTTATTAAAAATATTCAGAATTAATTCATCTACATCAGCAAAAAACTTCTGGTGTTGAAAACCACTACTCATCACATTCAATTTTCTATCAATGTGACTTTCGCTTCCCTGTTTATCCCGACAAAATACAGTTTTACAATCTCCAAATAATACATCCGATATATGCAACAACATAGGAGTATATGAAGCAGTAACTCCAGTAATTAGTATTCTATCTACTATAAATTTACCGACATTAGTTAAGCATAAACTATTTTCATCATCAACTAATTTTTGGCTATGTTTTTGAACCTTTTGCGAACTTTTATAAGCCCACCCTTTAGCTATAAATAATGTTGATAATTCTTCTTTTATATGAGGAGTAACACCAGAGAATAAAGGCTTTTCTTGATATACTACTAATAAATCATGCTTGTGAAGCCCTAGCATAATTGGTATTATTAAGACCCCATCTAAGAAATCTACAATTGTTCTATCATTAATATTCCACTGTTGTTGAGAAAGCTCTATCCAACTTTTAAGAATACCAGGCTTATCCTTTCCTAGTAAATATGACTCTATAGGTAGATTGTATAATTCTAATATTTTTTCAGGAATCGAATAGTATAGTTGAAAATTATCCGTGAGGGAGTATTCATCAACCTCATTTTTTGATAACCAACCTAGGGATTCCATCATTTTTAAGGCCACTTGAAGATGACCTGTATTTGCCCCTAGAGTATTAGCTATTTGCCGGTGAGTTATTCTCTTTTGTTTTATTAAGTCAAATAATCCTTTTTCTCTACAGGCTAAGATTACAGGAATAGAAACAAACCCATATTGATAACGATTAATTAACTCCAGCATTTTTTTATCTACCAATTATTTATTATATTTTTTGCTTTGAATACCACTTCTGATCTGGATACCCGCAGGCAGTTTCCATCAAACTAAGCCAGTGAGTCACCACACTGATTCGTCTCCATAACCGTACGTGACAATGCGCGTATCATACGGCTCCTCATTACAGTACAATCCTTGACAGTAGCTCCTCTAAAACGGATTTTAATCTAATTCCTTAGAACTAAGTTTCTCTATTACCTCTACACTGCTCTATAAAACTGATACAAAGCGTCACCTAACGTGACCATCTGATCATGTTTAATTACTCCTGACTCTGAGACTGTGGGGGGGGGTGACCCCCCCACAGGAATTAAAGTCAAACACACCGCATTTTATGCTCCTTATAATTTGGTTTAAATCTCGATATTCCACAAATTGAAACTCCAGTTTAAAAACCATCTGCTCCTGGGTGTTGAGCCATCATTTTTTTATGTTTGTTATTAAGTTTGAGCTTTGTTGTCATGGATCTTTTGTGTTTTGAGAGTAGACTAGTATACTACAGGAACTCTTATATCCATGAGGTACAAATCTTGGTTTTTTAGGGAGCCGGGAGCCTTTATCCGGACAACACCAAGATAAGGGAATATCATAACAACAATGTGTACCTCATAAATATGAAAAACACTATCTATAGATACGCTGCTTAATAACCTTTGGTATTCTATCGTTATTCTTTGATAAAGTCAACACTATTTTTTTTGTGTAGAAAAATACTTATAAAGCAGACAGGACAATGAATATAGCTTTCATTTTTCGTAAAAACCACTCCTATTCATTAGGATTAAGTTTGATGAATTATTGTTTATAATTAATAAGTTTATGACTAAATTTTACCAGGCTAAGCTCATGTAATTTAGTCAAAAAGGTACTTGACAAAATTATAAAAACACTATCCTTTATAGCTATCAAGGAACACAGCTTGTAACATATAGCAATCCTAAATCATTTCTCAAATAACTGGAATTCTTAAAAATAGCTGCAACTACGGTATAACTTGCCTTCTGTCTTCTGCATCCTGCCTTAAACCAGCCGATCTGACGGGGTAACAAGCAACCCATAAGCCTTATGGATTGGCAATTAGAGCGACTTTTGGTAAAAAAATAATGCTGACGGGATGACAAGGAAGCTAGAAGGTAGACTCAATCAAAGTCATAGTTCTTTAGTTGCCAAATCAAATCCCACTACTTGTTTGGTTTTAGTAATTTTTATACCTCGCCGTAGGCGACGCTTTCGGGCTTTGCCCAACGCTGCGCGAACGCGCCCCGCGTTGCCTACGGGCAAACGCAAACGAACATAAAAAGCTATTTCTGGCTTTAACCCTAACTGTTGTAACTGAGTCCAAATTTCAGGGTAAACGCATCTAAATTTGTATCATAATTTACATTTAAAAATTAAACAATAGTATCAAAAATCTAGAATTACCCTGTTGATTCGAATAGGAGCGCAACCAGGGTTATTTCATTCTGGATCTAGGTAAGGAGTTTACAGGCTTTCAGCCATCGCATACCTGAATTATCGAAGGCTAAAATGACGTATCCTCGTCAATGCATAAAATATTGCAATTTAGAATGAAACAGCCTTGCCCTGGCCAAATGCCAATCACATCGGATCACGTCCGGATGGGTTTACAAAGTTGAGACATAGGTAACAATTCCTAGCCGTGGAACATAGTTCTGCGGCTATTTTTTTTGGTTATTATTTTTTAGGCAACAGGGAATAGGGAATAGGGAGTAGGGAGCAGGGAGTAGGGAGCAGGCAGCAAGGAGCAGAGAACAACAATTATCAAAATTTATTTAGGTAATCTAGATCTTTTTATAGCCTTTATCGCAATTATGAGGTATAGTCTTGTTTGACGTTGATTCCCTGTTAGGTGCGCTTGACCTATTAAGAATTAAATTCGCCACCGGTCGCACCTCTTGATGCATCGCATCCCTATTCCCTATTCCTTCTTCCCTATTCCCTATTCTCTCTTCCCTGTTCCCTGTTCCCTGTTCCCTAATCTCGACTCCATACTCCCTCCTATAACAACTTTTAAAAATGAAAAAATACATCACTACTTTATTGCTGTTGCTAACATTATCCTTTGCCTTTGCACCTCCCGCTGTTGCTTTCTCCTACTGCCGCACTAAAAATAACAACCGGATTTGCATCCTTAGCATTAAGCGGAGTGCTAAGTATCTATGGGAATATCGAGCATCAGTTAGTGTTAATGGCGTTGCTACTCCTATAGAAATATATAACTGTCGCGATCGCATTAGAGTTAAGAAAGACAGAACTGTTGTGCCATTTCAACACAACGGTCCAGGGGAACTTATTTGTAGTATTTTGAACAAATAGCTAATCAAAATTGCAATTTATATCTAACTTGTACCTCATTAAACACGTAGTCGTAGCTTAATTCAACTGAGGAGGTTTCCCCCAAATCATAAACGGCATCGAAGGTTGGGTAAACCTGTAGATCAGCTAAACCGATGGACTTCCCGACATTACTGACTTGTTCTTCAACAGTAAATAAAATATTTTGGATAATTGGTCGAACAACATACTGAGTAATTACTAACTCAGCAATTTCTCGTTGATTGCTGTTAGCGATAGTTTCAAATTGGGTAATAAAACTGTTACCGAGCAGAGCGATAATTCCACTTTCACTGCGGGGAGGAGTACTGGTTAAGGTGACAATGGGAGAAAATAAAAACGCCTTGTCTTCACTATTAGCAATAGCTTCGCCATAAACACATTCAGCAAGCTGTTGGAATTGTTGGCGAGACAAGATGGTTGTTTTTGAACCAAGTTTAGCTAGTCCACTATCTTGTCCACTAGTAACAATTTGCTGATCAGCACAATAATCTTTGTCTCCTCCTAGGGCAAGGATTTGACTAGTTTGACCTTTGACCGCGAGGGTTATCTTTACTTGATCGGGTCGAGAAGACTGCAGCACATTCTCAAGGATTTCGTTATCAATCCGTCTTTGACGTGAGGCACCAGAAGGCTCAAAGGCTATTGTGGTAAATTTAAGATCTAAATTGGGATTGAGTAATCCTTGTTCTGGTACAAACACAATAGTGTTACTGTGCCGCCTGTCTGCAACAAATTCGGTTTCTAATACATCGACTTCCCCACGTAGCAGCTTAATTGTTCCCAATCCTGTTAAGTTTTGGAGATTGCCATCGATAGGACCATTGAGGGTTAAATCACCAGCTAGTCGAAAATCATATAGGGGAAACTGTTGCACTCTTAACTCATTTCCCAAATTTACCTGAAAGTTGTTTAACCTAGGCACAAACTGATTATTGTTGCGACTACGAACTACTGAGGGAGTCTGATTAGACGTATTCTTAACGGTTTTTTCGTCACTTGCTTGAGTCTTGGTTTCCTGTGCCTTGGGTATAAAGGCTTGGCCATTGTTTAAGCTAATGTTTCCTGCAATAACTGGACGCAATGCTGAACCCGTAATTACGATATTACTGGCTACTCCACCTTCATAGAGCCCTGCTAATTTTAGGTTATCTTGAGGAATGTTCAGGGTTAGGGGATTGGAGGTGTTTGTTCTATTTGACACTATCGGCAATTCCCCGGAAACAGAGAAGCCAATCCCTGCTAGGTCGCCCTTGATACTTTTTTGACCTTCTTTATCGGGATAGTTTACTACTTGCAAGCGTTGATCATCTAACTTAACCTTGCCTACAACATTGAGAGTAAAGTCATCTTCTAGCAACTTGGTTTTGATAGTGCCATTCTGGATATTAACCTCAGATGTTCCTGATAAGTCTTTAATTTTGATACCATCTGCTAATTCCAAACCTCCACTAACATCCAGTTCTATATCAGCGGTTCTATCCTCTCCATTCACCCATTCCACTTGTTGTTGAGTCACTACACCAAGGAGTGCCATGGCTGGAGTTGCTAGCTTGAGGTTGATATCGATGCGATCGCTATCTGGTTTGGGGGGAAAAGGCACTTTACCAGAGGCTTGTAGATAATCTGGTTTGTTGGTGTCAAAGTCAAGACGAGAATCAACATAGTCGAAAGTTACTTCAACATCATCTAGGGAGGTATCATTGACAGTGCCATCTACAACAGCGACTTGCCCATTGGTGACTTCGGGATTGGTGAGACTACCACCCAGCTCGCCTTTGGCATTCAAGTTACCTGCAATGTCAAAGGGAATAGTAACAAAATTGCTTGCTAAGTTGCTAACTTTTTCTAGAGATAGATTCTGGAGGAGGAAGTCTCCGGAGTTGCTTTCTTGGGCAAGCTGTCCTTGAAATGCTAAGACAGTTTCACCCAATTCCATTCGGGCTGGCTGGACAGTAATCACACCTTGGTCGTAACTTCCTTTACCAAGTAATTGGTTGATCACAATTACTTGATTGGGAGAATTAGCATACCACTGCCAGTTGTTGCCCTCGACATTAAAATCGACTTTAGGATTAGTCAAGATACCAGCAACAGCAATTTCCCCAGTATACTTACCTCGAATATCTAAATTAGTCAGGAGTGTAGTGGGATCGAAGGGGTTAGCAACAGCCTCGTTTTGGGCATTAATTCTGGCAAACCGTTGTAGGAGAGTGGCTAGGGAGCCTGCTGGTATAGTAGGTAATGGTCGTAATTGGTCAGCGTTGCCAGATTTATTGTTGCCAATTTTATCACTAGAGGAATTAGTAGTAGAAGAATTAGTAGTTTGGAATCTTTGGGCGATGTCGATAATATCAACACCTTTGACAATAGTCAGCAGGTCTTCAATATAGGCTTCTGGAATAGTAAGCTTGCCGTTTATCTGTTGAGAGTTGAGATTAAATCGACCATCTTTGAATAAATATCGACTGTTGCCCAAAATTAAAGCAGCTGATGCGATCTGGGCAATGTCATCTTGATAAGAGAAGTTAGCACTAACTTGTTTAGCATTGATTTCTCCTAGAGCAAGTTCCTTAATTTCGATACTATTACGACCAGAGGTTTCAGATCGGGCAGAG
>NZ_JAAHHS010000017.1 GCF_010692395.1 Moorena sp. SIO3H5 | reverse complement strand
ACCACGGCAGTCGCTCATGGTTAGAAGTTACCGTAAGACAGTTGAGCCTTGTCTTGATGCAGTCGCTCATGGGGGAAACCCCCAAGACCGCGCAAATCACGCTAATCAATAAGTTTTACCCCTTTTCTGCATAGCCGACCAACCATAAAGGCTCAACGTAATCAGGTTTCGTCTCCGGGGGAGACCCCCAAGACCGCGCTGCCTTCCCAAGACCGCGCTGCATCGCTTCCACGCCTGATTAGCATTCCACAAAACTATTCAAATCATTCCATTATGAAGCAACGCCAATTTTATAGTGAATTTAGAGTTAATAGATCTGAAATACCGACCTGACGTATCTTCTCTAATTCAAGAAGCCTGCGATTAGCATCTTGACATTCTTGCCAATAGTATTGCTTACCTTGGCAATCATTACTAATGTCAATTTTTTGCCATTGCTCTAAACAATAGCGCCGATGTTTTTCCAAAGCTACTATTTCTAGAGAAGCTGCTGCTGCCTGTATTACCATCGGGGCTCGCAAAATATCTTCTTTACAGGCTTCGTCAAGATGAAACAGATGGGCGACTTGAGTAATTTCCCTAGGAAATTGTAAACTCCGGTCTTGTAAACGGGAGATTAGCTGTTCAGGGGTGGTAGTGTGAAACTCTGTCCCTATCCCTTGCAGTTCAATAATTTGTTGCCACAAGAATCGATGATGAGAGAGACTAAACAGTAAATCTCCCTGGTCTAGAGTATCAATAATTGTTTGTCGATACTCCGGACAGTGTAAATAAATCCGTAATA
The DNA here is from genome assembly GCF_010692395.1 of Moorena sp. SIO3H5. Classification (GTDB taxonomy): domain Bacteria; phylum Cyanobacteriota; class Cyanobacteriia; order Cyanobacteriales; family Coleofasciculaceae; genus Moorena. The sequence goes on along the minus strand of NZ_JAAHHS010000017.1, from coordinate 15,708 downwards.
GTAAGGCTTCGGCTCTTTCTAAAAGGATGCGCTCTTTACCAACAGGTAGGTTTGAGTCTTGATTACCCTGTTGTTTCGGTTTCTTTAACCGAGGTGAGGATTTCTTAAAGGCAGCTCTCAGGGGTTTTTGGAGTTGAGTTTGGAAATTTTCTATGTATAGAGATACTAGTTTACCTTGTCCTTGACTGAGAATTTGAGCACAGTGGTTAATATAATAAGTGAGCTGATTAATGTCGTCCAATTGCTTTAGTAACTTAACCATAGCTTGGGCGACTTGCTGAAATTGATTGGCTTGTTGGAGGTCTTTGCCAATCAGGAGTTGATCAATCTGCCAATCCAGCCACAAGGGAGCATTGAGCAACAGTTGTTGGTATTGTTCCGTAGCGTCAGGAGCGGATTTGAGGAATTCATCAGCATCTTTGCCATCCGGTAGGTTGAGTACCCGTAGTTGGACAAGCCCTTGGTAAGCTAAGTTAGCAATTTCTGCAATGGCTCTTTGGGCAGCAGTGGTCCCAGCAGCATCCGCATCAAAGTTGAGCACAATTTGCTTGGATTCAGTATAGCGCGATAGTTGCCGGACTTGATCTAAACTAAAAGCGGTACCAAGGGAGGCGACTGTATTAGTAATTCCTGCAGCATGGAGTGCGATCGCATCAAAATATCCTTCTACCACTACAGCTTGGTCTTCCTTGGTAATAGAATTACGAGCTTTATCTAGGGCAAAGAGGGTTTTACTTTTATCAAACAGGGGAGTTTCTGGAGAGTTGAGGTATTTCGGTTGCTCATCCCCGAGACTTCTACCACCAAAGCCAATCACTCTACCTTGGGTGTCGTGGATGGGAATCATAATGCGATCGCGAAAGCCATCATAATACCCACCATTGTCCCTAGGCTTAATCAATCCCGCTTCCTCAACTAGCTTCACTGGCTTCCGTTTGTGTTCCACCAGATAGCGGTAGATAGTTTGCCAACTAGCTGGAGCATAGCCTAGCGCGAAGGTAATAATGGTTTCCTCACTCAGTCCCCTTTGACCGCACAAATACTCTAGCGCCTTTTGTCCTTGGGGTTGTCTAAGGGCATGTTGATAGAAAGCTGTTGCTAAGGCCAGAATCTCGTAGAGTTGCTCTTGTAGAGACAGTTGCCGTTGTAATTGCTCCCGTTGTTCCGGTTGGAGGGTTTGGACTGGCACCTGGTAGCGCTGTGCCAAATCCAGCACCACATCTGAGAAGGAGTGCTTGCCAATCTCCATCAGGAATTTAATCGCATTCCCCCCAGCTTGGCAGCCGAAGCAGTAATACAGTTGTTTAGAGGGACTGACCGTGAAACTGGGAGTTTTTTCCTCATGGAAGGGGCAGAGACCGACATGGTCTTTGCCACGCTTACGCAATACCACATGCTCCGAGATGACATCCACAATGTCAGACCGTTCCTTAACTGCTTCAATAGTGTTTGGGTGTAGCCGTGGAATGTTCATGGCTCGATTAGTGGTTACAATCAACAGGGTGTTTTAATAGAATTCGCGAAATTCCCCCGAGTAGCGCGAAGCAGGCGGGGGATGCATAGCGAAAGGGTTTTGTGATCAAATAATGAAGAATGTAATTCTAAATTCGCGCATTCTAAATTCGCGCATTCTTCTATTAAGACCCTTACCAAATTTTCTCCAGCTTTAGCACAAAACCAGGCAAAACTGGCTCACCGCTAACAGTAGCAGGATTGTCTAACTGTTCAGTTTCCACCCCAGGACGATAAACATAAACCCGTCGATGCTTGCGGTCTATCAGCCAGCCCAGCTTTGCCCCATTATCTATATACTCGGTCATTTTATTTTGCAAGGTTTGTAGCTTGTCACTAGGAGAGCGTAATTCCACGACAAAATCAGGACAGATGGGAGCAAACCTTTCCTGTTTCTCGGTTGGGATGGTATCCCAACGCTCTACCTTAATCCACGCAGCATCAGGGGAACGTTCTGCACCATTGGGAAGCTTGAAACCAGTAGAGGAATCAAAGCCAATGCCTGTACCGTCGTCATCCGTCCAGTTGGCAAGCTGTTGAATTAGTTTGAAATTTCGGTTTCCTGTTACTCCCCCCGTTGGAGACATAATAATGATTTCTCCTGCCGATGTGCGTTCAATGCGTAATTTTTGGTTAATCTGACAAAATTCAAAGAACTGGTCATCATTCATATCCAGTGCTGGAGGCATTCTCAGCAAAATCGCACTGGTTTCAACAGGTGTGGTGGCTACTGTCATGACTAATTAGGTGGCTTCGAGCACTGTGAGGAATTTTTTCTATTCTAAGGGGAGCGCCCAGAGTGCTTTTAAGGTGTAGTGCCATTTTAGTATGACGTCTGTGGGCAAGACTTGACAGAAGATGGTGTTTCAGGTCTTGGTCAAAAAGTCAAGATCCATGGGATCTGTTTTTAGCCAGTTAATCGGTGAAAGGCTACTAATACTACCCCCAAAGAATTAGGATTAATGACCCGACAGCCACACGACCAATTTGCCAAACAGTATCTCACGGAGTTGCTAACACCTCATGGTCAGGTGCAAATTAGCCGGGAAATAACCAGTGAAGTTCGTCAAGTGGATATTTGGTTTCTACCAACACCTTCTTCATCCACACCACTCCAGGTTTTAGGATTGCTCGGTCAGATGGTATCTACGGCCTGTTTAGTGGAACCATTCCGCAATGCCATCGGGTACATGGCGGTGCGCAATTGTCTGCTGAAGTTGTTTGCCCTCTACGGTGACCTGCAGCGCAAGGCACGACGAGAGAAAAACTCTGTCAGTGAAACCGACTTACCCTGTTTATGGATTCTGTCCCCTTCCTGTTCAACCAAGCTATTGAATGGTTTTGGTGCCAAACTTGATGATTCAGGGAATTGGGTCGAGGGAGTCTATTTTTTGCCTGAGTTGTTCAAGACAGCTCTGGTGGCCATAAACCAGCTACCTCTTACAGAAGAAACCCTCTGGTTGAGAGTTTTGGGACGCAATCGCACTCAAACCCAAGCCATTAACGAATTGGTGGCACTGCCAGTCGGGCACCCTTTACGGGGCAACATCTTAGAGATTCTGGCCAACTGGCGCATCAAAATAGAGGAGAGTGAAGATTTAACTGAAGATGAGAGGGAATTAATTATGAATTTATCACCAGCTTATTTGCGTTGGCGGGAAGAAACTTTAGAACAAGGCCGGGAACAAGGCCGGGAACAAGGCCGGGAACAAGGCCGGGAACAAGGCCGGGAACAAGGCCGGGAACAAGGCCGAGAACAAGGCAATTTAGAGGGACAGCGCCTGATGGTGGAGAATCTACTGGCAGGGCGTTTTGGCAGTATTGATCTTGAGTTATCCCAGACGATTGAGCCTTTGATGCAGTTGCCGATCACAGAGCGTACTCAGGTGCTGCTTAACCTGTCCCGTCAGGAACTGTTGGAGAGGTTTAGAAAGAGTCTATCTGATTGATAGGAAGTGTAAGCATTAAGCCGTCAGCGATCAGCTTCTTGAGGGTTTTACATCATCACTCATGACTCGTCCCAGGGCTAAATGCCTATGTTTGTCTGTCAGCCATGCAAAGCGCGAGTGTGGGAAACCATGGCAGTTGCCCATTAGGTGCCCTTGATTGAAAAGCTGACTGCTCAGAAGCTGATCGCTGAATTATTACAGCTATAGTGTATCTGTTTAACCATTTAAAGGTAACTTGTAAACTGGTATAGTTTTCTGATTAAATCAAGTTTTTTTAAAAGTCTTGCCAGATAAATAAAAATCTAGTCAATTAGCAAATTAATCACACAATGTGAACAAAAAAAAATTACCATCATAAATGAATACTTTATTATTTTTTGTGAATTAATTAAACAAAAACGATCCAATAGACGTAATTATAACAAGCATTGTTCACGAAAAAAATCTGTAAAGACATTATAAATAACCTCTATACAGACTTTATAAATAAAATTTATACTCTGTTTATTGATCAGGGATTGCATAGATTCACTGAATGCTGATAGGTGACCGCTGACATGATAGCGAATAGCTAAAGATTCGTTGGTTTAAAAGCCAATACAACACCCTGACATTACTAGTTAGTTATAAACAGAAAGATAGCTATATGATCAATATAATCATACGTTCCATATACGAGATCCAAGGTGAAGGTCATATCTCACCATTCGTTGGTCAGTCTGTCGGCACTACAGGTATTGTGACTGGGGTAGCGAGCAACGGCTTTTATCTACAAGACCCTTATGGAGATAATAATGATGCCACCTCAGATGGAATTTTTGTCTTTACCGATTCTACTCCTACGGTCAGCATCGGTGACGAGGTGCAAGTGAGTGGTGATGTCGAAGAATTTCGGCCTAGTAACCGTTCCAATGACTTAACCCTGACTCAAATTACTAACCTGACTAATCTTAGGGTCTTATCATCGAACAACCCTTTACCTACTGCAGTGGTTATCGGTGAAGACCGTATACTACCTACAGAAATTATTGATAATAATGAATCTACTGACAGCATTGACTTCTACGAAAGCCTAGAAGGGATGCGGGTGCAAATCAATAATGCTGTAGCAGTTTCTGCCACCAATAGCTTTGGTGAAATTTGGGCGGTTCCAGGTAATGTCAATGCTATTAGTGACGGTGACTTCAATCCAGAGCGAATTCAGATTGATGATACTCTATTGAATGGCACCTCTCCTATCGTTAATGTCGGTGACGAGCTCGGTACTGTAACAGGAGTACTTAGCTACAGTTTCGGTAACTTTGAACTCCAGTTTACTGAACCAATTAGTCCTACATCCGGTAACCTAACGCCAGAAATAACACATACAGAAACGTTACCAATTGTCGATGCCAACAGTGAGTTTGCTGAGGAAGCTAGGGACCAGGACCTAATTTTGGCTCCCTTGACCTTACCTGAGCCAACTATTATCAATGGCACAGCAGGTAGTGATCAGCTGAATGGTACTGATAACAATGACATTATCACTGGTTTCCAAGGTCGAGATCTGCTGACTGGTGGTGGTGGTAATGATCAGTTTGTGTACACCTCACAGCGAGATGCTGGCGATCAGATCACCGACTTTGAAGTGGGAAGTGACAAAATTGTTCTTACTGAGTTATTTAATAATAACGGAATTACAGTTGCTAATTATGCGGATGCGATTAATCAGGGCTTTCTGAGTTTTGGTTCACAGGATAATTATGCTGTTGTTTTGTTTGACAAAGATGGTTCGGATGACAGCAATTATCAAGGGGTTTTCAGGGAATTAGAACAAGAATTTCCGTTTCCTTCTTTAAATAGCAACTCAGATGGAAGTCAGATATTTATTGTTCTCGAAGATGTTGATGTTGTTGAGCTCCATGATGCTAGTAATTTTGTGATCTAAAATGTTTTTCGCGTAGAGTTGCCGTTCGCGTAGCGTGGCCTAAAGGCCAAAAGGCCAAGGTTCAAGCTACTCCCTACTCCCTATCATTTGCGCCAAGACAAACGAACAGGCATTTCCGACCGTGGCATCAATTCTGGGATCTCATGGGTAGCTTTAAACCTTGCCATACGCTTACCATACCAGTTAGCTCCTGGAAAAGCCGTTAAACCATGAGCAAACACACTAATCAACACAGTTACTACCATAGTGCTAAACATCACTTCACTACCCTGAATTCCATCCCCCTCTAAAATTAGTAAACCATACAATATTGAAGCCACTCCCCTCGGTCCAAACCAGCCCAGAAATAAGATAGTATACCAACGCAACTTCATACCAATCACGCTAATAGCAACCCCTACCATCCGAGCAATAGTAAGAGTCGCAACGGCGTATAATACCATCTGCCAATTGACGCTATCGAGAGCAGGAAACACCATCATTGAGCCATAAATCATAAAAATCAGCAGCACCAGCAACTGTCCCTCTGCTTCTCCAAACTCATACAAACAATCACAAATTGATGGAGCTGTATTCCCTAGGGTTAAGCCAGCACAAAACGCGGCAATAAAACCATTTCCCCCCACTAATTCTGCGATCGCATAAGCGCATAAGGACACTCCTAATACCGATAAATCTTCAAAACTATGAGTAATCCACTTGTAGCGAACACTCTGTGACACCAACCAACCGCCAATATAGCCAACTGCTACCCCAACGATTGGCCCGAGAATAACTTGCATTGCAGCAAAGCGAAACCAAAAGCTTGCTGTTCCCGTCCCTTCCATTGTTCCAGCTAAGGAAAGGAAAATTAATAGAATCGGTAAACAAATACCATCATTCAAACCACTTTCAACATTGAGGGATTGACGAATACAAATCGGAACACGAGGGCTGCTGACCACCGCTTGTCCTAAAGCCGCATCAGTGGGAGCCAGAATTGTTGCCAAGGCTGCTGCTTCCCAGAATTCTAACCTACCTCCAAGCAACAGTACTGCCAAAATTGTTCCTAGGATAATTGTCAGCGGTAGACCAATACCTAACAGACGTACCGGTAAATTGTAGTCTCGACGCAACAGTTTAAGATTAATCCGAGAAGCATCAGTGAATAAAACCAGAATCAAGGTAAATTCAGCAATTATCCGAACAAGCTCATGCTCTACCTCCAGATTCAATAAACCCAACAATTGCGGACTCAATAAAATTCCAAAGATAACAAAAGCCATCGGTGGAGTAATCACACTTTTCTCAATGCGCCCAGAAATTAAACCAAACCCAAGGATAAATAGGGCAATAATCGCAAATAGTTCAGTGTTCATGAAATTGACTAAGTCCTGAGTGTGTCAGTGTGATAGCAAAGGGAATAGGGAACAGGGAACAGGGAACAGGGAACAGGGAACAGGGAGTAGGCAATAGGCAATAGGCAATAGGCAATAGGCAATAGGCAATAGGCAATAGGCAATAGGCAATAGGCAATAGGCAATAGGCAATAGGCAATAGGCAATAGCTAAAAAAATGTTTACCTCATAGTTATGATGGAGTTAAAAAGTGTGCTCTTCCGATGACAATAGGCAATAGGCAATAGGCAATAGGCAATAGGCAATAGGCAATAGGCAATAGGCAATAGGCAATAGGCAATAGGCAATAGGCAATAGGCAATAGCTAAAAAAATGTTTACCTCATAGTTATGAAAAACGCTGATAGCTGATAGCTGATAGCTGATAGATGATAGCTGATAGCTTTAGTTACAAAAGTCTGCTTTTGCCACCCAAGCCAATCAGCCAGATCACAACAAACAACCAGTGAATGACGACAGCTGTCCAGATGGAGCCACTTTGAAGATAAGCAATAGTACAAATAATTCCCAAAAGCGCAGCTAAAAATAGAAAAATCGGCTTAAAAAATGTTTGCCGTGCTGCCGGATAGAAGGTTATAGCATTCAGAGGATGATAGATAACAAAAATGAATAAACTGACTGTAGACCAAGCGGCTATTGAAATTAATGAAGGGTTTTCTGAGGGATGAGGTAATAATAAAACCCGGAAAAATATCTCTTCAAGTATTGCTGGGGTAAACAGAGCAGTTATCATAATCTTTAGCACTGGATGCCAATAGGTTTTGACATTAACAGCATTTAGATCAGTTTTGCTGAATAAAGGAGATAATGGGGGATTATCAATAGTAAGTAATTTCTGATCCAGTTGCAGAAAGCCATTACGTAAACCAATCGGTAAAGCAATTAAACCATAAATCATAATTAAGATAACTACAATTACCCAAGCTTGACCATCAGGAAACGTTAATATCCCAGCCATCAAACGCTCGGTAACTCTTTCAGCAAATTTGGCTGACATCTCCATAGTGACATCTCCATAACCATTAATATAAAGATGTTAATACTTCTAAAGATTTACCAAACCATGACGCGTTCGCTAGCCAACGCCCTTCGGGCTAATCGCCTTTGGCGGAAGCTTTGCGTGACTCGCTAGCCAACGCCCTTCGGGCTAATCGCAAAAATTTAAGCACTCCAGGTTTAGACTCTCCATCAATCTTAATAAATCCATTTTTTTCTAAAACTCGGATAGATGAAATTAATTCCGGTAACGTCTGTGCGATCACGCCCTCAATTGTGACATGGGAAAATGCCCAACTGATCAGTGCCTTCACTGCTTCCGTAGCGTATCCAACCCTTTGAAACTCTGGTAGCACAGAATAGCCGATTTCTACCATACCATCCGGGGTAGCTTGTCCCTTAAAACCACCAATACCGATTAATACTCGTTCATTTCTGCTCTTGTCTAGAAGAACAAAATACCAGCACCACCAACCAATCTGATCCGAACCCTCCCTTAACTGTTGTGCAGTAAATCCCATCGTGCCAGGATGATGACCTTCTGGGGGCCAAGCTTTTGGAATGCGGGCATCAATTAAAACAGTAAACCGTGAGGGAGTCATTTCTGATTGCACCAGTTCTGGTGTACCGGCAATAAGTTCCAATCGATCTGTGGTGATGCTGATGTAAGTCAAGGTTAAAAATTTCCCATATCAAAGATTTAATAAGTTTTAATTTAATGTTTAAATAAAGGTTGAAATTTGCTTTTTATTAACATCCATTTTTGTATTCGTTACCAGGGTAAGCGCAAGAATCAATAAGCCTAGGCTTATTGATAAAAAAACCGCGCCATTCTCAACAAATTAATTCTATTGCGAGTACAGTTATACTAGATTATAGGGGTTTCGAGCCACGATCAACCGATATCCATCCAATCCACATTATGGGCAATTTTTTCTTGCGCTTACCCTGGTTTCAATGAATTATATCGTGTCCAGATGTACCATCGATTCAAAATGAGACACAGTTTATCTCATCAAGACGCATAACTGAGTCTTGTTGGAATTGTGACTTATAGGCGGCACGGATATCTTCAATAGCTTGCTCTGCCTTTGCAGAGCGCTTATAAAGGATCATCACCATACGGGACTCCTCCTGTATTGTCTTGTCTGTTTTAGCATCTCGCCATTGTCCTGATATTTTGTCAATGCTTAGCCCATCTGGAAATCGAGGGCTTATTACATTATCAAGGAAATTTTGCCATACTAGAGGTTCCACTTTTCCGCCACCAGGGATGTTTAAACCAAAATAGAGTTCAACCTTAGACATGGTTTGGCCTTCTACTGGACAAGATGATGATGCGAGATTGCTTTGAGGGAAAGTCAACAAAAATAATACAAAAATTACTACCACACAAATGAAGTTACTTAATGTTTTCATAGTTAGACAATGAGCTCTTATATCACTATAGTACCGTAGCATAATTTAACGTTTATTTATGCCCACCTACTTAATTGAGCCAGAGTTATGTAATAACTATACCGGTAGGATCCCCCTACCACTGACGTCTTAAATAAAAGTATTGTCCAGAAATCATTTAGACTCACTACACTCAGCACATTGTTGGATCAGTTTGGCAATTAATCCAGTCCAACCAGTTTGGTGGCTGGCTCCAACTCCTAAGCCGCTATCGCCATGGAAATATTCATAAAATAAAATTAGATTGTGCCAATTCTGATCAGTTTGAAATTCATTAATTTTGCCATAAATAGGACGATGACTAGATTGATTTTTCTGGAAAATCCTAATCAGACGCCGGGATAGTTCTACAGAAACTTCTCCAAGGGTCATCAGATTACCTGACCCTGTCGGGCATTCCACTTTAAAGGTATCTCCTAAATAGTAATGGAAGGTTTGTAATGATTCAATTAACAGATAGTTAAGGGGCATCCAAATTGGACCACGCCAGTTAGAATTTCCTCCAAATAACCCATTACTAGATTCAGCAGGTTCGTAGTCTACACGATGTTCGTGATCATTGACATAAAATCGATAAGGATTATCCTTATGAAACTTAGAAATGCCTCGGATACCATAGTCACTTAAAAACTCATTTTCATCCAATAACTTGCTCAGAATGCGGCGGAATTTATCACTTTCTAGTACTTTTCCAACATTCATATAACATAGAGCAAGCATCCGCTTTGCCCCTACTCCCTGAGTTTCCATACAAGCAACATTGCGTTTGAGATCAGGGCGATGTTGAATAAACCACTCCAATCGTTTTTTAAAACCCGGAAGTTTATTGAGGGTCTCTGGTTCTATAGTAGTGACGGCAAACAGAGGAATTAACCCTACCATGGAGCGTACTTTAAGGCGCAATTGTTCCCGATTAGGTAAGTATAGGACATCATAGAAAAAACCATCCTCTTCATCCCACAATTGCGTCTCATCTTCCCCAATATTATTCATCGCAGCGGCAATGTAGAGGAAGTGTTCAAAAAACTTAGTAGCCATGTCTTCATAGACAGGGTTTTCTAACGCTAATTCTAGGGCAATAGTGAGCATATTAAGACAGTACATGGCCATCCAGCTGGTGCCATCGGATTGCTCAATATACCCTCCGCTTGGAAGGTCTGAACTGCGGTCAAATACTCCAATATTGTCTAAGCCTAAAAACCCCCCTTCAAATACATTGTTGCCATCGAAATCTTTGCGGTTAACCCACCAGGTAAAGTTCAGCAGAAGCTTTTGAAAGACCCGTTCTAAAAACTGGCGATCGCTTTTTCCATGGAACTGTTTTTCCAGCTGATAAACTTGCCAGGTTGCCCACCCATGCACGGGAGGATTAACATCTGAAAAGTTCCATTCATAGGCGGGAATTTGCCCATTGGGATGCATATACCACTCTCGCGTCATTAAGTCAAGTTGATTCTTAGCAAAATCTGGATCAATCATTGCTAAGGGGATGCAGTGGAATGCCAAATCCCATGCCGCAAACCAGGGATATTCCCATTTATCAGGCATAGAAACAATATCGGCATTGTTGAGATGATTCCATTGCTGATTCCTGACTTTGAGGCGTTCTGGTGGAGGTGGGGGTTGATTGGGGTCACCCTTGAGCCAGGTTTCTACATCGTAGTAGTAATACTGTTTACTCCACAATAGTCCTGCGAAGGCTTGACGCTGAATATTACGGTGATCATCATTGATTCCGGGTGGTGCGATCGCCTTTGGCGCGGCTGAGGCCTTTGGCCACGCTTCGCGTTCGCGTAGCGTCGGCTTTGCCGAAACGCCGATCGCATGGTAAAACTGATCTGCTTCTGAGCGACGGGTGGCAATAATCCGTGAAAACTCACTGCCAAAGGGTTGGGGGATATTGGGAGCATCACTCAGCCACAGCTTAATCACCCGAGTCTCCCCAGGACCAATAGTAAATCGGTAATGGGGAGCAACTTTTGTGCCGACTTTGCTAGGATTGACAGCATTCTTCTCACCTTGAACCACATAGTTATTAATGCCATCTTTAACATAGGCAGACTGATTTTCTACCCCAAACAAGCGCTGATAATTGGTTTCGTTATCAGTAAATAATAATTCTGGTGAACCCTCACAGTAAAACCAGCGTTGTCCTAATGTGGGATGGGAGGCTTCCAGCACACTGAATTGCTGATCAGATTTAGCAACCTTGATTAACGGTTTGGGAGCATTAGGATTCCAAGACCAAGTATTGCGGAACCAGAGAGTAGGTAAGATATGGAGGGTTTGAGGATCTGGTCCTCGATTAATGGCAGTAATTTGGATTAAAATTTGCTCCGCTGACGCTTTGGCATACTCTAGGAATACATCATAGTAACGATTTTCCTGGAATACCCCTGTATCGAGCAGTTCAAACTCTGGTGCAAGCGGACCCCGACGTTGGTTTTCCTCGACTAGCCAAGTATAGGGAAACTCAGCTTGGGGATATTTGTACAATCCCTTCATGTAGGAGTGGGTAGGAGTACTATCTAGATAGAAATAATACTCTTTAACATCTTCCCCGTGATTACCTTCAGTGCCGGTTAAACCATAAATCCGTTCTTTAAGGATCGGGTCTTTACCGTTCCATAGCGCTAGGGCAAAACACAAATACTGTTGATCATCACAAATACCCAAAATACCATCTTCGCCCCAACGGTAAGTACGCGATCGCGCCTGGTCATGGGTAAAATAATCCCACGCTTGTCCATTCGGGCTATAGTCTTCCCGTACTGTTCCCCACTGTCGCTCACTTAGGTAAGGCCCCCAGCGTTTCCAGTGGATAATGTGATTGCGAGCTTCTTCCAGTCTTTGATGTTCTTCAGTCATAACTCAGGCCAGCTGCATCGGTTTTAAAATTTTTAGCTTAGTTGTTAGTTGGTTTAAGGTTAGTTAGTTTAAGGTTTAAGGTCTGAATGCAATCAAGTATAGTTTGAACAGTTACTAATTAGCCATTACAAATTAATAATTATTAATTAATATCAATCATCAATTACCAATCATCAATTACCAATTATCAATGATTAGGAGGTACACTCAACTTTCTTATCCCGACTCCCGACTCCCGCCCTAAATCTAAAAAACCTACCCCTGTCAGGTGTCCCCGTATCGCCGTGTAGCGCGTTAATTATGGGTAATTATTCCAATTTGAGATCAGCAACCAAGCACGAAGCACTTCTGCTACACTCCACGCTTGGGCAAAACATCCTCGTGGGGTCATGGGGGCATCCCCGTCGAAAATTTCACTAATGCTACCTACACAAGCAGCTTGGAGGTGATTGGCTATGGGTTCAAGAAAAGTCAGGGCTGTGGTAGGATCGTTGTATACACGTAAATGAGCTTGGACAAAATGTCCGATTAACCAAGCCCAAGTCGTTCCTTGGTGATAAACGCTGTCTCGCTCAACAGGATTGCCACCGTAGTGTCCACTGTATTGGGGATGATCCTCAGAAAGCGATCGCAATCCATAGGAAGTCAGCAAAGTTCGAGCAATCGTATCCACCAAACTGCGCTGTTGCTCCCTATCCAGTAGGGGAGTAAGGCTTGTGCCCCGTGTATGGCTTCCCCTTCCCATTGGTAATGATACTGCAAAAATCTGATTAGGTCGCAATGCCGCATCATCTCCAGACTGGGTATCCAGCACATCATAGCAGTAGCCTAGAGAGCTATTCCAAAACCGCTGAAAGCCTAAGGCGGTCTCCTGTGCCATCTGCTCATACTCTTGGTAGGGTTTACCCAAGGTCTGACCTAAGGTTATCATGACTCCCAAAGCGTTGTACCACAGGGCATTTATCTCTACAGGCTTACCGACGCGAGGCGTTACCACCCAATCCCCGATTTTGCCATCCATCCAAGTCAGCTGGACTCCCGCTTCCCCTGCATAAATTAAACCATCGTTATCCAAGTGAATGCTGTAGCGAGTTCCCCGACGATGCCAGTCAATCACCTCTTCTAAAATTGGAAACAATTCCGCTATCAACGCCTGATCCTGCGTTGCTTCGTAATAGGCACGGATTGCCTCGAAATACCAGAGCGTAGCATCCACGGTATTGTATTCTGGTTCCGTTCCTACATCTGGGAACAGATTAGGTAACATCCCTTGATCAATATAACGGGCAAAGGTGCGGAGAATAGTGCGAGCAACCTCAGGACGACCGGTCGAGAGAGTTAATCCTGGCAAGCTGATCATGGTATCACGCCCCCAATCCCCAAACCAAGGGTAGCCTGCGATAATCGTTTTATCATCAGGTGCATCTGCTAACGGGCGGTTGACTATAAATTGGTCAGCCGCCCATACTAATTGTCGGATCCAACTGGGGGTCGTTTTGAGCTCATGGGCAGCATCCCAACTGTTGATTAACTGCTGCTGGTATTGATAATGAGCTTCATAGGCTGTGTTGCCATCAAGTTCAGGATGTTCTTCAGTGCTGACCACCAGAGTCAGGGATTCCCCAACCTTAAGCTGGGTCTCAAAGGTGGCGACATGGAGATGATCTTCGCGTCCGCTTAATCCACGATACCGTTCCACTGATAAATCAAAGCCTATTGTCCAATCGTGGTGTAGGGAGATCTCACCCCGATCAGCCAACAGGCAAAATGGAACAGCCCCCTCAAATGCTGTTACCCACACTCCCCTTTCCACCGGAGTAATCTCCATCCGCCAATCCCCGCCATAGGTACTACCATGGTGATCCCGATAATTGACCAAAGCTTTCAGAGATAATGTAATCGGTTTACTTGCACGGACTAGGGTGTAGCGACTATAGGTTGTATTGGCTCCCTGCTGCATCCATAGTTGCTTTTCTACCAGTGCATCGGCACAAGCAAACCTCCAAACCGGAATAGTTCCCTCCAACCGAAAGGACTCAATGGTTTTATACCCGTGGGGGTCTACTGTGCCATCTGCCCAACGGTTAGTATACAGGGGATAGTATTGGTCTTGATATTGAATCGTTTCATCTAACTTAGTCACCAGCAGGGTACGATTCAAGGGGGGCTTGAGAGCAGCAATCAGCAATCCATGATAACGTCGGGTGACTAGACCAGCTATTGTCCCTGATGCGTAGCCTCCAATTCCATTGGTAACTAGCCATTCCCGTGATTCTGCTGTGGCTAGATTACCGCAAATTTCTCGTCCCAAGTCATTAGTCATTACTCATTATAACTGTTTTTATTTAGGTAAGGTACATTTTTTTAGGGAGCAGGGAGCAGGGAGCAGTCAATAGGAAAGAGTAAAGAGGGAAGAAGGTACAAATTATGTGTACCTCATTAAAGTCAAAAATACTATAGTCATTAGTCATTGGAAATTTTGGTAATTCTTAATTTAAAATTGGTACTAACCAAGTACCAATTTTAAATTATTTTAAGTCAGTTTAAGTTAATTGAAATTAATTTAAAATTATTTGTTCATGGCAACAATTTCTGCAATATCCATAGAGCAAATCATCACAGCAGTGTCCTCAAAACTGACTAAGTTAAGATGTTCAGGATTATCTATCAACTGTTGTGCTGCTAATAATCCAGCAATTGTCCAGGTTTGAAATTTCCTGGCTTTCTTGCCAATCAGGCGACCATTTTTACCATCATAGTACTCTGGCCAGTTATCTTTAAGCAGGCATTGGGAAGCAATGGTTATGGCTTTACGGGCCAGTTCAGATTTCCCAGTTTTTTGTGCTGCTGCTGCTAATTCCCACAACAAGAACGGCCAACTACCTGCATTATGGTAAGACCAAGGAGTATTTTTGGGATCACAACCTGTGATAATTTGCCAATCGCGACCTTCCAAAGCCGGATAACAAACTTTCATGGGCATTTCTCCCACTAAATCTTCCCACCGTTGCTCGATCAAGTCCATAATGGCTTGGGATTGTTCTTCATCAGCTAGGGACGTAATAATTGCCATTAAATTACCTTGGGCAAAAAAGCGAAAATCCATCCGCCCTGGTCCAAGGTTACCCACAAAATATCCCCCTGAATCTGGCAACCATTGCATTAGCCAATCAGGAATAGTGTCAGCATAGACATTAAACTTATTAGTTGCCGCTTCACCGAACTCTTCCACATCGTAGCGATAGATTTCCTTGAGGCGGTCTAAATTCAACCAATAGTAATTCCGAATATGAAAAGTCAGATGACCCAAGCGCTCCTTGACCACAGGAACGTAATCATCCTCTGGCAACAACAACTCACTCGCTGCCTGCAACGCAGTGTAGAATAGGGCTTGAATATCCAACGGATAGCCATCAACTCCCATCCGTCGGTCAATCATGAAGGCACCATCGGGAACCAACATGGTGGGAAACAGATCAAATCGTTTAGTAAGACACAGATCTAAAATTAATTTGATTCCCCGTTGGAACCTTGTCTGATTGGCAAGGGCTTGTGAAGGGAAAGGATGAAAATCTAGGTGGTGGCCGTATCTTAAAAAAAAA
>NZ_JAAHHS010000169.1 GCF_010692395.1 Moorena sp. SIO3H5 | reverse complement strand
CAGCTTATCTTCGTGCCAAGTTGTGGCAGTTTTCTCTGGCAACCAGTAACCAGATTATGCTGGCGATTGGGTTAGGGAGTGTAAACTTCGTTTTAGCCTTAGTCCTCGGTTCCCTGTTAAAGGGGGGTGAGATTGCTGCACAGCTAGGAGGGTTTGTAGTATTTGTGGAGCTAATTTACCCTCTGCTATTGGCTTATGGCGTAGGATTCTTGACTATACCGTTGCTTCGATATTTCTGGGTTCAGCGGAAAAAGAAACAGATTGAAGCTCAGAATCAAGCACGGCAGGAAAATGCGATCGCACTTAATGAGGCGGATGAAGCTTTACAGAACAAGATTGCCTATGCACAACAGTTTGCTTCTCAAAATGTAATTCGGGAAGAGGATTTGGTTTATAGCAGTGAGAAGGATTTATTAGATCAGGATATAGAAAGAAAAGACCAAATTGATGCCGAGTGGGAACAGCGCTTAGAATTGGGGTCTACTCAGAATCTTGATATAAATAACTAATTAGTAAGCATTTAGCAGTCAGCGGTCAGCGGTCAGCGGTCAGCGGTCAGCTTTGTGGAACAGGCTTCGAGGTCGGATTCAACAAATGGTTACGTTTTTGATTCAAAATCTAACTTCTAACTTCTGACTTCTAACTTCTGACTTCTGACTTCTGACTTCTAACTTCTGACTTCTGACTTCTGACTTCTAACTTCTGACTTCTGACTTGGGCGTAGCGCTATATCAGTAATTACTGGAAGATGATATGAACCAATATCAGGGCCAGTTCTCATCTTGATAACCTTAACATCTCGACTGACTAAACAGTGGTCTACAGGAATAGCTAACCAAGGGTTTGCTGGTGAAAATTGTGATAGGGTTGGTAGAATCCCAAACCCAGCACGAGCGTCACGCAATCCCGAACTTTCAATTAGACGTTTATAATAGGGTGACCACATCGTAACGTTTAAATCACCAATTAGCACCACTGGTTTTTCAATTTGTTTTATATAATCCCCAATCTCCTCTTCTAAATCTTGATTGCGCCACTGCCAACCTTGCTCTCCCAAATCCCCTTGCTTCCCAAAATAAAATTGTGGATAGGAGTGAGTAACAATTACTGAAGCCTCTGCACCAGCAATGCTTAAATCTAATTTGACCAAACCACGAGATTTTCCGTGTTCCAGAATTTCTGATTCTTGTAATGGTAAACGACTGTATACTTCGATATTAAGTTCTGGAATACTTATAGTATAGGGTAAAATCTCCCTTAACTCTTCTAATTGTTCAGGCCAAGGGTCTTTGGCTTCTAAAAAAGCCGCAATAGTCGGCTTTTCTTCTTTGACCAAGGCAATAGCATCACCATACTGGGTATTGGAAAACGAGACATTGAACAGAAACAGACCCATGGGTTCACCAGAAGCGCCAAAGCTTAGTTTAGGAATATACCAAGGCATGATTTCTGTCAAGTTTATCAATAAGCAAAATAACGTGACTATCAACCAAAATTTGCGGCGAGTTAGGGCAAAATAAATTAATGGTAACAGCCCTAATAACAAATATTGATGTTTAAAATGAGTCGTGAATTCTAAGTAGATGTTATCTCTAAAAAAATAGCTAGTTACGGAGAGTAAAGTAACAACAATAGTTAAAATTATAAATAACGATAAAATCCAGTTGTTTAATATCTTAACCAATGGATTATCTATTGATTTAGTCATAAAGTAGATATAGCAATTATACGACTTGTGAGGTACAAATTTCTGGTTTTTAGGGAGCAGGGAGCAGGGAGTAGGGAGCAGGGAGCAGGGTTTTAAGATTTTTTACTAACTTGAGCAATAGGCATTTTAAAGCAACACTAGCCTACTTCAAACTAGCCCTTATCAAGGGGAGCATGTCACCTTTGTAATTAGGTAAATAGATCCCCCCTAGCCCCCCTTAAAAAAGGGGGGAATTAGATTAAAAAGTCCCCCTTATTAAGGGGGATTTAGGGGGATCCAAATCAGGGATTAACAAAATTGACATGCACTCCTTATCAATACTCCCTACTCCCTACTCCCTGCTCCCTACTCCCTACTCCCTATTCCCTTTGCTATTTGATATCAATCAATCTGGGATAGTTGAGCACTAGAGTAATAGTGACTCAAAATTTGTAGATAATTCAATCCTCGACGGGATAAGTTGTAGGCTCCCCACTGACTTAAGCCCAATCCGTGACCATAACCACGACCGTTGAATTGGAAACCATTTTCGGTTTGAGACACGGTAAACAACCGACTTTTCAGACCTAGGATTTTGCGTAATTCCTTACCCTTAATCGTCTTTGTATTGCTACTGCCTTCTACTTTAAGAGTGATAACTCTGCCTCGGGGTGTCCTTTCCACTGGGGTCATGGCGATAATATTACCAACACCAGGAATCTTCTGGCTCAGTTGACCAGCAGAAAAGCTTTTTGTCCACTGGTAGACTGGTGTGCCCTGATCGTAATCAGGTACACCCTGTAGATAAGGAATCGGTTCACTCCACCAAATATCTTCTACATTTTCTGTATGTCCTCCAGAGGCAGAATGGAAAACAGCGAGAATCACTTTATTACCATACGTCATGATCTGTCCCGCTGTGGCATTCACCGCTTGATGAGTGCTGGCTGTTTCGCTATTTAGACCTTTGTAAACTTGCCAACGCTGGGTATCCCCTATGTCATAGATATCGCTCTTGGATTTGCCCCGTTGATGGAGCACATAGGAACGAGCTGCTACTGCTTGGGCTTTCAAGGCTTCTATCGGCCAACTGGGACTCATTTCTGCGCCAATCACGCTATAGAGATAGTGTTCTAAATCAACATGGTTGACCGCTGTTAACTTATTCTCAGAACTAACTAGTCGAGTGCGTCCCCGATACCAGCGATCGCCTATCCAAACATAACCATTGTCTTTCGGTTCAATCCAGAGGGATTTCCCTTGCCACTGACCTAACTTAATTCCACTACCGTTAGTTTCCGCAGTCATACCCGCCATGGCTTTTAAGTCTCCCACGGCTTGACCTGTCCCATCTCGAACAATCGCTGTGGTGGAACTCCCCAAGGTTACCTGTTTGACACCTTGCTCAACCGCTATCCGCAGTTCTACCGCTGCCTGAACTGGTGCAATGAGAACCATCCACAATAAAAAAGAGAGCCACCAATGACGCCCTCCTTGAACAATGATTGACTTGAGCATAGTTACAATAAAGATGGGAAAGCCTTTTGATGCCATATTTACTAGTTACTGATTATTTATACGAAGAGGAATCTTCTTGTCCTGATTAACAGCGATTCGATCTTACTCCCAGTTGTTCCAATTAGATTTATGTTGTTGGGGTGCATCTCATATTTGAAAATGTGTCCCACGGGCAAGATGCCCGTTCCACACCACACCACGGGCAAGATGCTCGTTCCACTCCACACCACGGGCAAGATGCCCGTTCCACTCCACACCACGGGCAAGATGCCCGTTCTACACCACACCACGGGCAAGATGCTCGTAACACACCACACCACGGGCAAGATGCCCGTTCCACACCACACCACGGGCAAGATGCCCGTTCCACCGACCGGGTCAAACAACCTTACTCTATTAAGAGAAAAGTCTAAAACTTAATTCCTCTAAGACTTTCAACCCTCGTAGGGAACCTCGAATTAGTCGAGTAGCTGCTATTGGTTGCTTTAGCATACCCATGGCTAAGGGGAAGGGTTTCAGTGACCCATCAGCACTAATGGCTGGGGTGAGGTCTGGGATATTGTAGTAGCTATCATCACTAATTACTCTTACCATTGCTACAGCAAATCCTTTGGGATTAAGTACCGATAGGATAGCAAATCCTTCCATATCAACTACATCAGCTTGGTAGCTCTGACCAAGTTGACGCTTTTCTAAGCTAGAGGAAATTATGCGATCGCTACTCAATCCCCTGACTAAATTAGCCTTGTTCCCCAGTTGCTGCTGAACTAAGCTACTCAGTTGGCTACAGCACTGTTGCACCAGCAGTGGTTTAGATCTATCTTGGTTTCGGTCGAGTGCAACACAATCGTTATACACAACAATATCACCAACGGAATAGTTAGGAGATAAGCTGCCACACAAGCCCATTAGCACTACTTGAGGTGGGGAGTGCTCAGGAAAATTTGTTGGTGTTTGTAACCATGTTTCTAGATACTTAGTTACAGGCTCTTCTCCTATCGGAATAGATAGAATCATCGGTTTAGGACGACTAGTAATCTGCTTGATTCCTCGACAAATTGCTTGGTATTCTGCTCCTTGAGGAACAATAATGATCGTGACCGGAATAGTTAGTTGGGATATGTTCATCTATCCGCCTTTCTGGAGACTCCCGCTATAATCTTTGACCCACGCGGTGAGAGGAAAGGGAGGACAGGGTCTAGTTTGTATAAGCATAACCATCCTTCCTGTGAATAAATTGGCAATATTTGTGACTAATTCCTTGTACCAGCCCTAATTTAGTTGAGATGTTGAAAGATCCTGATTTTCGAGTGGCTACTCGCCCAACGTAAGTACCGACCTTCTTTCCTTTAGTCACCACGGCGCGGACAATATCTCCTGTCTGAAAACCTTTGTGAAACTTGATTCTGGAGCAATGACGAATAGGAAAGCCATACTTGTTGGTTCTACAGAGCTGACGAGTACCGTGTCCCTTGGCAGTTATTATCAAAGGATGGGTTACTTCAACAATCAATGTTTCAACTTTTCCAACATTGGCCGCATCCAACCAATGAGTTTTGGGAAGATTTTGGCGGCACCTATTGAATTTTGTTAATCCGCCGCTACCCACTTCAACAGGCAATCCTATTGATTTCAATTCGTGGTACAACTTCCAGCGAGTTGAATTGACAGAAGCCGCATCAACCAGGGGGCGTTTAGCTTGACTCAGTATACGTTTCAAGATACTAGGCTTCAAAGACAAGAAAAGCTCAATGTCTTGGTTAGATTTAGCCTGGTTACATGGATGACAAGCAATGGTCAAATTAGAAGCCCGATCGGAACCACCTTTAGATTTAGGTTTAATGTGTTCAATTTCTAGCTGAATACCTGTTGCTCCACAATAAGCACATTTGCGATTCCATTTTTCAAGTAAATATTCCCGAAGTTCGTAACCGTAAAGTGTACCCTGCTGATACTCAATCCCAGAGATTTCAGGATTTTGCAGTTTTTGAGTGTCAAATCTGACTAACTCTTGAGATATGCCTGCAACAGGACATAGTCGAGTCAGTTTTTTAACCCAAGTTAAAATATTTTGAACTCTAGACATCAGACTAGGGGGTAGCCAACCTTCTGGTCTGGTTCTATTAAGAAATCTGGGCTTGCGGTATCGAGTTTTTCGATTCCGTCTACTGCTCCTTAATTGCCTACGAAAGTTCAAAGCATCTCGTATTTTAAAGCCCCTATGGGTAAGTTCGGCTCCCCAGATTACTCGTTCCCCTTGGACAATAGCTAGACCGCTTGTTTTTGCGCCAGGGTCTATTTTTAATTGATGCTCGTGAGTGATTGGTTCCTTTATTTCCTCCCTCAAAACTATGGTGAATGGGTAACGACGATAGACCTTTGCTTTACCCGTTGAAAGCAAAATTCTTGCTCTTGCAGGTTTACAGGGGTCTAAAGGTTGTAGGTTATTATTGAGTACAAATACACGCATAATTGTGCATTCTCCTATTGCTAGGGTAAGGTTAGCTTCGTCAATGTTATTTCTCGGTACTTTCCCAATTACACTGGCCTAACTCAACTACGCCTGTTTAATAATTGGGTTCTAGAGCTGGGGACTAGCTACGTATCCCCAGGTAGGAATTTAAACGCTTAAAAATAACGTAGTTCTCTAAGAACTCAGACTGGTCAACTAAGAGCTTTCACAAGCTCCCGCTATACTCGTGGGTGAGTTAGCGGTGAGTTATTGACGGAACATTGCTAGTGTTTTACGACGTAATTTTATTATAACAAAAAAATACGAAAAACTAACATATTTTCGTGTTTTTTTGTTATTTTTTTTTACGGATCAGGGAGTATGGAGTGTGGAAAGTTTGGGGATAACTTCTAGATTTTAGCCGAATTAGTGATCGTAAACCAGTAGAGAATTGTGACATTTATAACATTTATGACTTTTTTTTATGGTGCTATGGAGCTATCAGCTAAAGCGCTACGCGCACGCTACGCGAACAGCTGACGGCTGTTCGCGTAGCGTGGCCAAAGGCCTTCCGCTGACGGCTTAGACGATAACTAAAAAAGGAAAAAAAAACGCTGACTAGTCAATCAATTTGCTGATAAATCTGATGCTACCGGAGTTGATATTAGCGATTACCTATCCCTGAAACTATAAATTATCCCCGGTATGATACTATTAATAAAAATACTGGTATTATTGTGTTGAAATCCTTGACTCTATCTGTTTTCATGTTAGCCAAGAGCCAAGGAGGTCTAGATATTGTACTGAACCCCTTTGAGCTTTATACCTTACCCCTCCAGCAGTGGATTACTGCTGCAGTGAATTTCCTGGTTGACAACTTTCGTCCCTTTTTTCAAGGGATTAGTCTACCGATTAGCATCACCCTGGAGAGTATAGAATGGCTGTTGCTATCGATTCCTCCATTAATTTTACTGATTCTGATTGCCTTGATAGCATGGCAACTGGCTGGTGGCAGAATTGCTATTTTTAGCGTTGCTGCTTTGAGCTTGATTGGCTTTTGCGGAGCCTGGGAGCAAGCCATGGTATCTCTTTCCCTAGTACTAACCGCTGTAGTGTTTTGTATGGTGATAGGCATCACTGTCGGTATTGCCTGTGCTAGTAGCGATCGCATAGAGAAAGTGCTGCGACCCCTGCTGGATGCCATGCAAACCCTACCGTCATTCGTCTATCTTGTGCCAGTAGTGATGTTGTTTGGGATTGGTGCAGTGCCTGGAGTAATGGCGACCTGTGTCTTTGCCATACCGCCCCTGATTCGCTTGACTAACCTAGGGATTCGGCAAGTGTCCACAGAGGTGATCGAAGCTGCGATCGCATTTGGCTCAACCCCGACACAAATGTTATTCGAAGTCCAAATCCCCCTAGCCATGCCAACCATTCTGGCTGGAGTCAACCAAGCCATCCTCTTAGCCTTATCCATGTCAGTGGTAACCTCCATGATTGGAGTAGGAGGACTTGGACAGATGGTATTGCAAGGACTAGGTCGGGTGAATGTGGGATTAGCTGCTGTGGGAGGATTGAGCATTGTTCTAATCGCAGTGATGCTGGATCGGATCACTCAGATAGTCAGTCAAGGCAACAACCAAATCCCTTGGTTGAAACGAGGACCAATTGGTTTGGTGCGCTCTTCCACAGGTCAACAACTGGCTTGGGCTACTGTTACAGCAACCATTTTACTGGCACTCCTGGGTTTTACCACTTGGCAACAACCCTCCCAAGCCCAAGTAACTAAAGACTCTACTTTAGCCATGCCTGGTAAAGGGGTCAGCGTACAATCGGTATATAGTAGCTTGCAAGAAGAACAATTCCAAACCGACATTGTAAACATCGGTCTGGAAAAACTTGGTTACACTATCAAACAGCCAAAACAAATTGAATACGTCACCGCACACTTGGCTTTAGGCAACGGCGACCTAGATTACACTGCTGTTCATTGGGATATCGGTCATAGACCCTTTTTTGAACAAAGTGGTGGTGAACAAAAGTTAGAACGAATTGGAGTAATCACCTCTGATCTCTGGCAAGGTTATCAGATTGATAAAAAAACTGCTGATAAATACAACATCACTAGCCTAGAGCAACTCAAAGACCCAAAAATCGCTAAACTCTTTGACTCAGATGGTGATGGTAAAGCCAACTTGATTGGCTGTAATTCCGGTTGGTTTTGTGAAATTATGATTGAGCATCACATTAAAGCTTACGGACTCCAAGACACCGTTGAGCAAGACCAAGGAACCTACTCCGCCTTAATTGTAGATGCCATTACTCGCTACAACCAAGGACAACCAATCCTCTACTACACTTGGACTCCCATGTGGATGGCAGCAGTATTAAAACCAGATCAAGATGTAGTCTGGCTAGAAGTTCCCTTCACTGATCTACCAGAATCACAGAAAGACTTGACCGCAAAAGATACCTCGGTAGATGGGAAAAATCTGGGATTTGCCATTGATCGGATCCGAATCGTAGCTAATAAGAAATTTGCGTCTGCTAACCCAGCCGCGAAGCGCTTGTTTGAACTAATTCATATTCCCGTTCAGGATATCAATGCCCAAAATGAATTACTAAACAACGGTGAAGATAGCTCAAAAGATATCCATCACCATGCCGAAGAATGGATTGAAAACCATCAAGACCTGTTTGATAGCTGGGTCGAAGAAGCTAGAAATGTTTAATAAGCAGTCAGCGGTCAGCCATCAGCAGTCAGCCGTCAGCGGTCAGCCATCAGCGGTCAGCTGTCAGCGATTCCCTTAGGTTGGCCAAGTTTCATCCTCGCTGTTTGAGGTGCTTTCCATCAACCCAACCAAATAATGGTGGGTCTTTTTTTTTAACTATTCCGTTCTGACTCTGATTGAGATTTGTAAGCATTAAGCCGTCAGCCTTCAGCCGTCAGCTTTTAGCTCAGCTACTTGAGATACTGTCAGCAGACTTAACTCAGCATTATTCGAATGCTTACCTCTTTTATTAAAAAGCTGATAGCTGATAGCTGAATGCTTAATGCTGAATACTTACATTAAAGCAATACTTACTTATTTTATTCAAAAGCTGTAGCTGAATGCTGAATGCTGAATGCTGAATGCTTACCTGAAAAAGTCTTTGTAAATAAATATTAACAATAATTGACAAACACCCTCAAAGCTTCTTTTTTAGCTTATACTAGTTATATCGGAATAGTAAAGGAATTCCACTGATGAACAAGTCCGTTTGTACCACTGAAGCTGCTTCTCTCTTAGGTATTTCTTCTCGACGCTTGCGCCAACTCCTCAATGATGGTCGCGTCCGGGGTGCTTATAAAAGCGGAAAATTCTGGATTATTCCGCTGTTCAACAATCTGCCCCAAATCATCGAGAAGAAGCGTGGACCAAAGGGCAAATGGCGTACCACTCGTCCTCCTGCTCTGGCCAAAATCAATGTCAACCGCAATCGCATTGGCAGCAACAATCACAAAACTCCCGAAGAGCGTCAGCCAGTGATTTCAGTAAAACGAAGCGGTGACAATCTCTACGGCAATCAAGTCGAAATCCTTGGTCCTTGTCGGATTGTCTATCAGCCAGATAAGCCACTGAGTTGTGGCGCTCGTCTGTGGATCGAAACCTTCAGTGATATCCATTTTATTGGTGGCAGTTTTCCGGCTACTGCCTAACGCTCATGCAAGTCTTATACCCATGAAGTACAAATCTCTGGGTTTTAGGGAGCAGGGAGCAGGGAGCAGGGAGCAGGGAAGAGGGAAGAGGTAAAAAATAATGTGTACCTCATGAGTCCTAGAAACGCTAGCTTACTTTTGACTTCTGACTTCTAACTTCTGACTTGCACGTAGACTATACTGAAAAAGACCAAAAGGATACTGCCGACTAATCCGAGATGGGACGGTAAGATAAAAAACGCGCTATTAGAAAAAATAATTAAATTCACACCAATCGATATCGGAATAGAAGTGGTCAGTAATCCTAGAGCAAATTCCGTATCAAATGTCGGGTGAGTAGGCCGATGTTTCTCTTGGTCGAGCATATTAATCTGGGAAGCGTACAACAACGGCCACAAACTCAATCCGCTTTGGGGTAAAACTACAGCTAGTAACATTTCTGCCAATGTATCTGGTTTAAACAAAATCAGTACTGCTGCGCTAAACCAGAATCCTGCTGCTGATCGGACGAGTAAAATTAGTAAAATTTTCCGTAATTGTAAGGTTTTCGGCTTCAGAGAAATCCCTACAAAAAACAGAATCATGGGAGTAGTGCAAGCCGCTAACCGTTCCAGAGCCTGCAACATTATTTCTGGGATAAGTGTTTTACCTAGATTTAATGCTCCTATAGACAAACCCAGTAACAAGGCTAAATTTGCTGGCTCTTGGATCAGAGTTAGTCCAATCGTTTTGAATTTGCTGAAATTGATGTGGGCAGTATCAACACTTCGTTGGTGAAGATACATCCCTAAAGCATAAAGACCGATTAGCACAAAACATTTATTACCGACATCTACTAATCCAGCTAGGGCTAGTCCTTGGTCACCTAAAAATTCCTGAGTAAACGGATAAACTGTTAAGCCAGGAGCTAAAGACGCAAACATCAATATCAACGACCGGGCTTTAGCTTTTTCTTTGCTAGGAATCACCAAACCTGTTAATAACCATCCAATTCCTAACAAGAAGACATTAATAGCAAGTCCGAATAGCGGGAGCGAGAGTAACCCTTGACTGATATCAATTTTGATCGTGGATAGGAATAGAGCCGCAGGAAGTAAGGCATTGATAATTAACGTTTTAATAGCACCAACTGCTACAGGTTTTTGAAATTTCCCTTTCAGGGCATAACCAATAGCAATAAAAAGCACCAGCGGGATGACTTTATCAATAGCCAAAGCCCTCAACCTTTACCGGATTGAACAGTGTCTTGACCCAGCAGTACCAATTCTCGATGCAAATCGTCGTAAAATCCCTGACGAGCTCTTACTGCCATTGCCACGCCCTGCCATACTTGCCAAAGGGTTTGGGGAGAATTAGCGGTCTGCTCAATCACATCTAAAATTTCCTCAGCATGGTCTTGATCACAGTCGCAGTGAACCGCAAAGAATTCTTGTCCTTTGGTGGAAATACCCAGTTTTTTCAGACCTGCTAAAATCAGTTGGTTTTCATAGGGTAGGATAGATTCCGTGAAAGCCAGTATCCCCAATCCAAAGGCAGCGGGGTATTGGAAGCAAGCAGTGGTGTAGATTTGCAGGTAGCGTTGGGTTCCTGGTAATAATTCTTGTGATGACTTTGGTAGAGGTATGGACTCACCTACTCCTATCGCTGATAATTCTTCAAATAACTGCTGCCACATTTGAGGATGGGGTTTGCTATGACCAGATTTCCCCGATAATCCGTGTTCTTCATAGAGATTCTTTAATAAAGGGATTCGGGTTTGGGGTGTAGGTAGCTTAGAAGCAACCGCAGTCAGCCAATTGGGGAAACACCAACTAATCAGATAACGCTGGTTGAGCCAAGTTTCTAGGTTACGACTTACGCCAGTTTCCCTGATTAAACAGGATAATCGGGGATGATCAGCAACTTTGACTCCTAATTTTTGATCAGTAGTGGGTACATCCTCTAGGTGAGAGTGCCTTAACGGTCGATCTTGGAAATTCAGCAACCAGGGATGCTGGAGTAGAGCATGATTTCGGGCATAATGGGGAATTTGCTGGGGAGACCCCAGACTTTGGATGGTAGCGATGGAAAAGCTGTTGGGTGATTGGGCTTGGGTGGGTCTATCAAACTCCTGGGGGACCTGTAGAGTCCGCATATATTCTAGAAAGTCTTGCATGACCTAGTTTCACTAGTAGTAATAGTGTTTTTACTGTTAATTACAATCAAACCTTCGTCCCAACAGGATGAAGTTAGCAGATCATGTTAGCACTGGGAAGATTTCATGGCTGTTAAGTCAGCTCAACGGTTTTACTATTCCGATTAAGCACGCATAGATACTGATCAGCTGTTACCCATCTCATTGGGATACTCAACAACAGGCTTAGAGGGATTAAGACTTGCACCCTGTTTGCCTTGTCCTTCTTATCGTTCCCCTTTTTGCTACTTACCTAGGGCATGTCGTCAGTTAGAGAATTGACAACCAGTCAGTGCAGCTATAGAACTGAGGGGAGTCAGGAAAACTCAACTAAGGAGGAAGTAATGCGTCGGTATGCCTTGCGAGATGATCAGTGGGAGCGAATTAAGGATATGCTACCTGGCCAGGAGGGCTGGGTTGGTGGAAATGCCAAAGATAACCGCCTATTTGTTGAAGCCTTACTGTACCGATACCGTGCAGGTATTCCGTGGCGTGATTTGCCGGAGAGGTTTGGCGATTTTCGGTCTGTGCACAAGCGTCATAGCCGTTGGTCGGAAAGTGGTGTGTGGGAACGTGTATTCAAGACACTCTCTGAAGATGCAGACAACGAGTACGCTGCGCTCGACGAACACGATTGTACGCGCTCATCAACACAGTGCTGGTGCAAAAAAAAACACCAGACGATAAACCTGAAACACAAGCAATTGGACGCAGTAAGGGTGGTTTATCTACCAAAATTCATGCCACCTGTGATGCACGCTAGTAATCCCACAGGGTTTCATCTGACCCCCGGTCAAGCACATGATTTGCAGGGAGCTGATGCGTTACTTGATGGTATACATGAGATTGGTGCACTGCTTGCAGACAAGGCTTACGATGCGACAGAGCGGGTGCTCAAACGATTAAAAGAAGCTGACTGCCAAGCTGTCATTCCTCCTAAAGTCAATCGTACTCAACAAAGAACATATGACTTGCACATGTATAAGTGGCGTCATCTGATCGAAAACTTTTTTCAGAAACTTAAGCAATACAGGGCAATAGCAACTCGCTATGATAAAACTGCTCGTAATTTTTTGGGAGCCATTCATCTCGCCGCTTCTGTCATCTGGCTTAACTGACGACATGCCCTAGTCAATCTCTCTTACGCACTTACGCACTATTGCTTATTAAAGCTTACCAAACACTATAAGTAGTAGGGGCACAACCCGTGTGCCCCTACATGTAGATATACTGTATAAGTTATGTGTCGCAGTTTTTTACAAAGCTTGTAGGGTGGGCAAAAACACTTTGGTGGTTTGGAGTTGTCTAGATCATCATAATTTTGCCCACCACTGCCCATTGTTCCTTACTATAGCAATCCTAATTCAAACCTTGCTGATTTATCAGTTGCTGGTGGGCAGTGCTTACATTGACTATGGCTTGCGGATCAGATCTTGCTGATGCACTGCCCACCCTACCGAGGCTGCCCACCCTACCGAGGCTAATTCAATCCTTGCTGAAAAATCTGTTGCTGGTGGGCAGTGCGATCATTCACTATGGCTTGCGGATCTGACTAGCTGATGCACTGCCCACCCTACATCTGCTCTTCCCTTTTCCCTCTTCCCTCTTACCTGCTCCCTGCTCCGAAGTCCCTGCTCCCTAAAAACCAGAAATTTTTACCTCACAAGTCGTAGAATTGCTATAAATGTTTGTTCTGGGGTTATTTGCGTCGCTATGTTTCCGATGGCGGTGACTACATTGATATTCGCAAGGGCATCTCCAATGGATGCCCTCTTTCTCCGCTAATTGGAGCGTTATTTCTTAAGCCTTTGGATGACCGGATGGCACAGCTTGGTTGTTTCTATGTCAGATACATGGGTGCGACCTGGGGGCTATAAGGTGGTTATTAACCATTAGCCGAAAAGCCCCATGATGACAAGACATGAGGAATAAAAACCTCGTCATCTAAACTTCTATCACCATGCTGGTTCAACTCCAGACATCCTGCTATCGGATTGAAAGCATAACCTGCTGGGTAGCGAATGGGCATCAATCCCAGAAGCCAGGTTAAAAGGGGCAACGTGAGGCAGTACACTCAAGTCCTCAAGCAGGTTTCTTATGCGGACGCACAGGAAGGTAATTAAACTCTCGTGACGGACGACCATCCGGCCTATAGGGTTATCGGGTAACGCCGATTAAGGGTACTGATATGGATGGAGGCCCGAGGTTACTAAGGGACAGGGAGGCGGTTGTTGATATCCATGTGTCAATAACGATAGTCATTGCCCTCCCCGGGAGATTTTACCCCGCTAAAAGAGACGTGAAATGGTGAACAGAAGAACAGGAAAACCCCGTGTAAGCTCCTGGCCAAACAGGTCGATACTGGTCAGGTAGTCACCCAAGGCGCATGCTGCACGGGAGTAGGATTCGGTAAGAAGCAAACGCCTCTTAGAAATAAGGTGGATAAGCTGACGTACCGACTGTTGTATCCTTAGAGATTTGCAAATAGGAGTCCGGAATGGTATGTCCAAGACGCATCAGAGGAAGAAACAGAAACAGTTGCCCTTTGGGTTCGATTTGAACCAATGGAAACAACTGAACGATACGAAAATCTATGAGAGCGTGGAATGGAGCGAAAATGACATCGCTCAAGACGTCAGCATCGTACCAGATGTTGAATGGCGTAATTTGGATTGGAAAACAATCCAGCGCCGAGTCTTCAAGCTCCAAAAGCTAATTTATAAGGCGTCCAGTCGTGGCGAAAGAAGCAAAATGCGTAAATACCAGAAGCTTCTAACTAAGAGCTTTCACGCAAGGTTATTAGCGGTTAGACGAGTGACCCAAGACAATCAAGGCAAGAAAACAGCCGGGGTTGATGGCATTAAAAACCTCAAACCCAAACAACGGTTTAATCTTGTTGAACTGTTAAAGAAGTCGCCCAAGAAACCAAAGCCAACCAGAAGGGTATGGATACCAAAGCCAGGTAAGGATGAAAAACGTCCTCTGGGAATTCCAACTATGTACGATAGGGCTTTACAATGTTTACATAAAATAGCCCTTGAACCCGAATGGGAGGCAAGGTTTGAGCCTAACAGCTATGGTTTCAGACCGGGTAGAGCAGCACATGATGCAGTTGGGGCAATATACTTGGCTATAAATAAAAAGCCTAAATATGTCTTAGATGCAGATTTAGCAAAATGCTTTGACCGGATTAATCACAAGGCTCTTTTGGAAAAAATCGGACTATACCCTGGTAGAAAACTCATCAAAAGATGGTTAAAAGCTGGAGTATTTGACGATGAACAATTCCAAGAGACCAATGAAGGCACCCCGCAAGGTGGGGTCATTAGTCCCTTATTGGCTAATATTGCCCTTCATGGCATGGAACAGGCTATCGAGGAATATGCAGCTAACACACCCTATAAGGGGGAAGTATATTCTAAAAACAGAGGAAACCAAATGAAAACAGTCTCAACAAGAGACCGTATTAAAGGTATCAGTCTGATTCGATACGCTGATGACTTTGTAAGTGCGACCTGAAAGGCGCACGGTAGAGTGGGAGACTGTTAAAACCTCCCCAGGCAAGTGTCCGTCAGTCTGTGTCCATCCACTCACGGCGTTTGGAGTAATCGGAATGTCGCACAGCGAGAGGAAA
>NZ_JAAHHS010000168.1 GCF_010692395.1 Moorena sp. SIO3H5 | reverse complement strand
GACCAGCGCTGCTCCAGCGGTGCCAGCAGGGTGCGTTGCTGTTCGGACAGGCCGCTCCACTCGGGCGCGGCGTCCTGTTCAATGCTGACAGGGCTAAATCCGCAATAATCCGATAAATACCAGTGGTTGGATGTTGTAAATCCCAGAAGAAAAACTCCTCGGGATTCTCACATACAAATTGTGCTGGTATATTCACACAAGGACTAGTGACATTTGTCAAACCAAATTCCGTCGGCTGAGCCAGAATTTCCCTAAATATAGAATTAACATCAACGGGGATGATATTGACATCTGAGTCAGGAATTTGACTGAATTGATCGAGTAGTTCAGACAAACCAGAATTATGGTCTTCTGTCAAGGTATTGAGGGCATCGGTAGTACCAGGAACACGTCCATCAACTCCCAGAGCAATAGGCGTATTGCCCAAATCTGGCAAGTTAACTACCATAATATTCTTAGCCCCAACATCAGTCAGGTCTTGCAGTGCATCTGACAAATTTGCCAAGGTGGTGTCAGGTTCTGTAAATGGTTCAAAATTGCGTTGGTTGGGTAGATAATCATTAGCACCAGCCCACACTATATACAGAGCATCTGGGTCAGCCGACTGACCGGCTTGTATTAGGGGAACAGTAAAGGCATCAATCTGCGGTTGCAATCCTGGTAAAACTACCAATCCAGAGGAGGTAACAGGGGCAGTTTCTTCAGTGCCTGTAGTAGAACCACCAAAAGCGAAGTTAATGCCTTGAGTAGGGATAGCACCTGAGGGAATAGTGGTAAACAGAGTGGGGTTTAATTCCAAATCCCCTGCAAGATAATCCACCCAGTTGGGCCCATTGGAAAAACGTCCCTCAAAATAGGGTGGACTGAGGGGAATTTGCTCTGCGGTGGCATTAAACAGATTGCCTTGATCAGAGAGGCTGTCTCCAAAGATATACATCTTGCTAAACAACTCGACAGCATTTGCCTTGAGGGGCAACATTAAAGAGAAAAAGACTAATCCTGTAGCGGCAATTTGTGTCTTCATGATAATTTGTTACCTTAATTGCAGATAATTATCTCAGATCATGTCCGATTTAATAGTTATCCTTTAGGGTTGATAATAAATTGAACATTGAAAATTAACTAACCATAAGCAATTAGCAATTCAAAATTCAAAATTTAAAATTCACAGGCATCGGATCAACCATTTTAGACGTGATTAACCGGACTTGATATAGCAGTCGCCAGGGCAGTTAGGAGCGGTGCGACCCCGGTCGGGTTTCCCGACAAGCGTGAATGGGCACCAAGAGACATGACAAAAGTCTCAAACCTAAGTAAGCGCAAGAGTTTGACTCTCTTGGTGCCCATTCTGATAGTGATTAGAAATCACCAGGGTCGCACCGCTTCTGACTTCTGACTTCTGACTTCTAAAAGCTGTTTTAAACTGTTTTTTAGTGAGCATTCAGCCGTCAGCCGTCAGCTATCAGCTTATTTTATTCAAAGGTGCCCTTTCCGTTGGCGAATTAAATTCGCTATAGGTGCGCACCTGAAAGCACCGATTGCGCGTAGCGCTTAAGCTGATAGCTGATAGCTGATAACTGATAGCTGATAGCTAATAGCTGATAGCTGATAGCTGAATGCTTACGTTTTTTATGCACCTAATTCGATGGCGTGGCTTTTGGTGCCCCTGATGGCTGACTGGTTTGAGGCTTAATAAACAATGCTTCTTTGGCAGATTGCCCTTCACCCTGAGAACCGAAATACCAAAGCGCTGCTGCTGCTTCAGCACGGGTGACTGCTTTTTTAGGCTGAAACAATATTGTATAACCAAACACTCGGCGAATATTTGCCAAATCGCCATTTCGGAAATCAGCTAAGACGGCTCGCAATGCTTTCGGGTCAATTTCAGCGGTATCTTTGAAGCCCCAGGTTTCTTTCACTGCTTCAATAGAGGCTTTGGGCAAGGCTTTACGAGTATCGAGAGGCACTTTCCACACCATCAGATTTTCCCTAGTCAAGGGTGCATCTGGACGAAACAATACTGCCGTAGAATCACCACTGAGGGGACTAGAAATTAATCCAGCATCAGCTAATCCCTGAATATAGGGAAAATCAGGATCCGTACGAGGCACATCCTGAAATGCAGGTTGAGTAGTTTTGGATGCTAAACGGATTTGCAATCCTGGACGATTGGCATAGATCCGATTATTCGCATCCATCAGCCAACGGGCATACTGACGGCGGCTTATGGTTTGATTGGGGGCAAACTGAGTACCTTGACTATCAGCATTGGTCTTTGGATTAGCCGTGCCTGGGGTTAAGACTCCCAATTCTGCCAAATCTGCCACATACTTACGCAAATCTCGGGGGACTTTATCCAAGTCAGTAAATTTCTCTGGTTGTCCTGACCTGACCTGAGCTGGCTTACTGGCCACCTCAGAGGATGGTTGTGGTTTCTGAGCTTGTGTTGGTTTTTCAGCTTGTGTTGGTTTCTGAGCTTGTGTTGGTTTCTGAGCTTGTGTTGGTTTCTGAGTTTGTGTTGGTTTCTGAGCTTGTGTTGGTTTCTGAGCTTGTGTTGGTTTCTGAGCTTTGGTATCCTTACCATCCCGGACGTACTGAATATCAAATGTAGTCACACTGCTGTTGGTAGCAACCGCTGGGGGCTTTGATGAGGAGGCAGCGGTGGATTTGCCAGTAGTGGCACGAGCAGGAATCGAAAGGGTAACGTCCAAGTCATTACGACGGACGATGAATGTGCCACCATCTTGATCCTCTGGCTGGTCTAGGACTTCCCAGCCTCCCGACTCAAAGGTCTTTTGGTAAAAGTTCTGAATTAAATTAATTGGGTCAGGGGATGACCAAATCGTCAACTTACCTGGACCAGCAGCATCTTTGAGGGGTTCCACTTGTTCCAAGCTTGCTTGTTGATAACGGGGAATCTCAGTGGGGAAGTCTTCTGGCAACGGTACTGACTTCTGTTTCTCGGGAGTAGTTTGAGGCTTATTTGGAGATGGCCGACCCAAGTTTTTGGGTGGGTTATCTTTCAGTGTGGGGTCTGCTCCCAAAGACCGCTGCAAAGCGTCACCTAGGTTAGTGTTGGCGCAGGCACTCAACACACCAAGAAGACAAACCGCTAAACTCGCACGTAGGACAGAGTGTGGAAACAGCACGGGCATTGTGGAACAAAAGTACTTACCTCGTGACATACTCCCACACTGACTCGTTGAGTGAGCGTGTGGGCTTCTTGCCAACTCCACCTATCGGTTCGGATACTCGGCAAGCTTTATTAACGATACGGGATGCCCCTCCGCACCGGAACAATACAGAAAAGTTGGATTTTAAAGCACGTAGGTGGCGGTTAGCTCTTAATTTGTCTTCCCTACTACTTTCATTATAGACGATCTCAAAAGGATGAAAGATCCAGCTCCGCGATTCATCTCTGGAGACGAAACCTTAGACAGGGTCGCCTTAATACAATAGTTTTAGCCCTTTTCTGCATAGCCTGCTGACCATAAAGGCGACCCTGTCTTACGGTAACTTCAAACACTCATGCTGCCCATGTTCGTTGTGGGGCATAAGAGCGGAGGAAGCTAACGCAAATTCACAAAAGGGCAATCAAGCGTGTTATCCTGGCTGAGTTGCCAAACTAGGAAAGATGTTTAGGGCAAGGGCGAGGTAACAATACTCAGTATTGTCAATTTAAATGTCAATTTAAATGTCTGTAAATTTAAATCTTGTATGGATGCACAGAAAAAGAAATTAGCAGCACCGAGTGAATCTTCTGAATCTGTTCAGGAGCAGCAAACAGATGCTCAGAGTCAACAAGCGGACAAGGGTGGCACGCCATTTTGGAAGCAAGTACAGGAAAATTTCCAAATTATTGCGATCGCACTAGCCTTAGCTCTATTGATTCGAGTATTTGTAGCAGAACCTCGCTACATTCCCTCGGATTCGATGTATCCCACTTTGGGAGTAGGCGATCGCTTAGTGGTGGAAAAAATCTCTTACCGTTTCCATACCCCAAAAGCCGGTGACATTATTGTGTTTGAAATACCGCCACAATTACAAATTTTGGGTTACTCAAAAGACCAAGCTTTCATCAAGCGGGTGATTGGCACATCCGGTGATACGGTTCAAGTCAAAGATGGCAAAGTTTATCGCAACGGTACTCCTCTAGACGAGGACTACATTGCCCAACCTCCCAGTTATCAGATGGGGCTGGTGCAGGTGCCAGAAAATTACTTGTTTGTGATGGGAGACAACCGCAACAATAGCAACGATTCCCATGTTTGGGGTTTTCTAGGTAAAGACAAAGTCATTGGTCGTGCCTGTTTCCGTTTTTGGCCCCTTAGTGAACTTGGTTCGATCTGAACTTCGCCCTTCAACATCTCGGTAAATTTTCGGTTAATATCAAGCTCCTTGGGTACGTGATCACATCCCCGAGTGGGTAATGGGTAATGGGTAATGGGTAATGGGTAATGAGTTGCCAGTAATTACAATGACCAATTACCCATTACTAATATTAAGGTTGTGTGAACTTAAGCCCTCTACGGATTTGGGAAACTACTATAAGTTTAACTAATCAATTTTCATACTTACGCCTGATGCGAATTGGATGCTCAACGTATCTAATTTCGTTCCACTAAGGATGCTCGCTATTCAAGCTAATATTTTAAAGTCTTGATAGCACAATACTCAATTTAATCGACATCAGGCTTTACTTCCTAATTATCGGTAGCGACTAGATCGCGTCCGCGCTTCTCAAATGATTGAAACACAAATCATTTGTAGGGGCGCTTTGCTTTTGCCCGCAAGATGTGCGCCTAATTATGTGGGTCGGTAGCCAGTGCAAAACCCTAAGGCAAAACTGGTAAATAAACGCCTTTATTTAGATTTATTGGGTAAGTCATTAGTTATCAAATTCAACCCCAAACAAGTAGAAAATTTATTGATTAACTTAGTTATTTTAAAATCAGTATAGTTTAGTAAATTAGTAAACTTTTAAATTATTTTTTACTAGTAATTAATTAATATAAGCAAAACTTATATATTACAAAATTATGATTTTGTGAATCATAACAATTCATCCTTTTGTCGAGATAAAAGTCTAGTTAAATGTAATGAATAGAAACCGGTTAAAAAGGTAATTTATTTTATCTTTTTTAGGTTTAACGATCCTAAGCATATGCGCTACGTCCCAGCGTCGTTCGCACAGCGTGGCCATTCGCGTAGCGTGGCCTTTTGGCCAAGGCCAAAGCCTGTGCCACGTACGCTACGCGAACAGCTATCAGCCATTGGCAAAATGCCAACGGTTAAATGCTTAGTGTCGAGATTATTTTCGAGTATCTAATTGATATCAATTCCAATAGCATCAGTATTGTCTAAAACAAGAGTAATCAAGGACAAGTCCCCAAAAAACAGACTATCTATAAAACCAAGCAATCAAACGGAATTGATATCAATTTTGAAATTATATTAACTGTCTACACCTAATAATTGCAGCAACAAACTATCATGAAAAAATTACCAATAGCTATGGCTGGAGCATTAGTTATTAGCCTAGGAACAATGGGAACAGCCCAGGCGTCATCCTTCCTCTCTACTGGAATTGGACAAGTTGGCAAGATTGATACCTCAACCGGAACATTTACACCATTGAACAAGAACGGTATCACCTTTTTTGATATAGCTTTATCCAATAGTGGTGATCTATTTGGTGTCACTGGTGGCATTACCGGGGGTTTGTATAGTATTGATAAAAACACAGGTTTATCTTCCAAAATTGGTAACCTTGGTGTGTTTTTAAATGCTTTAGATTTTTCTAATAACAATGTCCTTTACGGAGCTGGAGATAATAGTTTTTATACTATTGATACCTCTAGTGGGGCTGCATCATTAGTAGCCAAAATTCCTAACTTCATCAGCAGTGGTGACATAGCATTTGATGCTGTAAATAATCAATTTTTTGCCACATCACTTTCTGTTGACGGCAGCTCTGACACCTTGTTTTCTATCGCTCTAGACGGTACAGCTACCGAGATTGGTAGTATCGGCTTTAGCGATATATATGGGTTGTTATTTGAAAATGGAACGTTGTTCGGTTACACAGGTGATCAACAACAGATCACCATCGATCCCACCACAGGAGCAGGTAGTTTTAGTCAGAATGTCGTCGGGGGTGTCGGTCAGCTCTTTGGAGCAGCAGGAGCTTTTCCTAGCACTACTGTTCCTAGCGCTACCGTTCCTGAACCGATGTCGGTGCTCAGTCTGCTAGCAGTAGGAGCCTTTGGTGCCGGTGTGCTGTCTAAGGGCAAACGGTCATAGCAACGCTATAGTTAAACGCTATAGTTAACTGTTGAGGATTCACGGTAAGCAACCTAAACTCCCCTACCCTGGTGAGGCTAGGTTGCTTATCCAACCACTGAGATCCACTGCTAAGGTTTGACCCAAATTGAGTAGGGGGCTTGGGGAAACTGAAGTACTAAAAGAAGTGCTACAGGTACAGATTTTACATAGCCAAGGATAGCTGCCATTGCTATCACTATATTTACTATCTTTCTTTAAGTCTTGGCTTTGGATCAGCTGAGGCAAAAGTTGGTTATGGAAGTACTGCAAGTACAGTTCTTGGCAACGATCTAAGGATAAGCTGAGATTGAGCTGATTGCCTACATCAATCATTTTCTCTAGCCGTTGAATATCGACTTCCACTTCCTCTGGGTTACTGTGGTAAAGAATTTCCCAGAGCGTACGCAAAATTAAGTTTTCTAAGGTTTGCTTGACTTCTAGGGTGTCCAACTGACAGTTGAGATGATTCGCTGCTGTTGCGATCGCTTCTAACTCTGCCAACCTACTCCATACCACCTGCTGATCACTGCTATCACTATCTAATGCCCTAATCACAGTAATACAGTGATTGGATATAGCAATTTCTGCTGCTACTTGCAACTCCTTGGGAACAGATAACCCACCCTGATGGAAAGCGATTAAGGCTCTATAATTATCCCGATAAACCTCCGTATAGAGCTGATCCAAACGGGTCAAGGTTTCCTGGGTCAACAGCTGCATAATGCGGTGTCGCTCTTCAGGAAACAGATGCTGCAAATTAAAATGTTGCTGCCCAAACAGCTGATTCATTACCAAAATTGTGTGGGCTGCACTGCCTTGGTCTAGGGCATTAAATAATGTTTCCAGCCGCTGGCGGTAGCCTCGACATTCAGCAAGGGGTTGAATACAGCAGTGGAAGTCCCAAGCACCTAGGTATAGCAAGGCAAACACAAAATCACCACTTTCCCTAGTGATCTCAGAAGCCAATTGTAACTGTCCCACAGCTAGGGTTAATGCCCCGATTTGTTTTAGCTGGTAATATTGCTGATGGGCATAGTAACAGTAAATTTTGTCTTCTTGGGAATACTTCTTAAATAGGGAAGTAATGGCGTAGTCTGCTACTACTTGCTTCCAGCTAACCTGGGCTGACAGCACTAGTTGCCGATAAATCTGGTCACCAGTTTTAAAGCATTCCACATTACTGGGTGCTAGAGCAAGGCGTTGCATAAATTCTTCTTCCAGTTGGACTAATGCAACATCACCAGCTAACTGGATAGCACGGGCAGCATAGCGCAGAATCTGAACCCCTTCTAGACGAGAGATTTCCTCAAAAAACCAACCACAACTGGTATACATCAGCAGAGCATGATGCTGCATTTCCAGCAGTCGTAAGGCATCCACTTGTTCGGCGGTCGTCAGTGGGTGAGTACTATGACGCTCCAGAAAACTGTCTACATTGGCTGGGGAACGGTTCCGAATCACTTGGATATACTCATCCCGCGCTAGCCAAGGGTCCTGGAAGAATTGGCTACCACTGTCTTGATATACCTGAATCAATTCATCCCGTAACCAATCCATGGCATTTCGCAGGGGACGACGCCACCTTTGGTGCCACTTCCCGTCACCACCACAGCCACAATCATCTTGCCAACGGTCAACCCCATGGGAGCAACTCCAAGCTGTTACTGGCTTCAGTACTACTTCCCAGGTGGGGGGATTAAAGCTAAGGTAGTGGGCAAAGTTGGTTACTGTCCAGTTGCGCTGGGGAAACTCATGGGTAAAAGCGTAGGCAATACACTTTTCAGTGCCTGTTTTGTGATGGCCAAAGGTTTCCCCATCCGTTGCCACAGCAATCAACTGGGCACTGCGATGATCCCCACATACTGCTTGACCCAAACGCTTGGCGAAGTGTTCAGTGCTGCTGAGTAAATCATTAAAGCCCATATCTCTCGAGATTGAGCCATTATAGAAAAAAATATCAATAAATTTGCCATTTTTGAGGAAGCAACGGTAAGGCCGAGTAGGGTCAATCTGAGCACCTCCCACTTCCTGCCATGGAGAATTACTATTGTGTTCACTGGTGTGTTCACTGGTGTGTTCACTGGGAATTGGGCGGCAACGTTGAGCTTGGGAAGGGGCTAGGATAATAAACCGAATATCTTCTGCTACCAGTGCTTCTAAGGTCAGATAGTCTACTGCCGTTTCCGCCAGCCACATCCCTTCCGGTTCACGACCAAAGCGGGAACGGAAGTCCGCTTTTCCCCAACGGATTTGGGTGTATTTGTCCCGTTCATTAGCTAGGGGCAGGATGATGTGGTTATAAACTTGAGCGATCGCATTTCCGTGACCATTTAAGCGTACGCAACTCTTCTTGTCCGCTTCCAGAATC
Source organism: Moorena sp. SIO3H5 (assembly GCF_010692395.1). Taxonomy (GTDB): domain Bacteria; phylum Cyanobacteriota; class Cyanobacteriia; order Cyanobacteriales; family Coleofasciculaceae; genus Moorena. The sequence continues at coordinate 6,474 of NZ_JAAHHS010000168.1, read as the reverse complement.
CGCTGATACACTTCGAGATCGTAATCTTCCAGCCATGACATTAAGGTTGGACCAATATTGAAGCTCAAATAGTCATAGTTGTTGACAATATCTATCACTTCCCCTTGGTCATTTAATACCCTAGCAAAGGCATTGGGGCGGTAGCACTCATAGTAAATCCGTTCGTTCCAGTCATGAAACGGAGCAGCAGTAGGCTGACGCTCAATGGTATCTAGATCAGGGTTTTCCCGAGGCGGTTGGTAGAAATGACCGTGGATAGTAATATATACACCTGTGGTGGTATCTAGAGAATCGTTGTTGAGCGTCGAGTAGTGTTTTATCTTGGCAGTGGACTTAGCAGTGGACTTTATTTCCTCAGCTTGTAAAACTAGCAGTTCAGCTACTGAAGTCATGGGAATATGCATTCAAAAAAACAGCAAGACAGCTAAACCAACCCCAGAACGTCATGTTTGGGGCCGGGCAGCGAATACCCTTGAGCAAACTCATACTGGTTTGGCAGTAACGAACAAAAGTAGCGGATAGTTAGGACAAACGTTAAATGCTTAACACAATGATGAATTCAACCGCAAGGTTTAATTCAGGTAATTCTAATCAGTTTATGGAAATTGCGGTAATTTTATCAATCTTAACCAGATCATAGCAAATTTCTATGGTTAAAAAATATACCCTAGGACTGATGCGCTTGAGAAATCGTTGAGTATCGAAAAGCTTTATTGACTAGACCAGCGACAGAGTAAGGTACTTGACTCTCTAATTTGCCTATCTCAGTTGATAAGCTAACACGCATCTAAATTTAATCTTTTCATGTTATGAAAGAAACCGTCAAACCATCCGCCCATCTCCCTATCTCCCTATCTCCCCATCTGCCCATCTCCCCATCTGCCCATCTCCCTATCTCCCCATCAGTCTCAACCCAAAAATTAAGTGCGTGACAGCTTAGGGGCGTGACAGCTTAGGGGCGTGACAGTTTAGGGAGACGGGGGGATGGCAAGAGGGATTGACCAAGCCCGGTTCGCTACTGCCCTAGTCCCTGAAACTGACTAGAATAGTAATTTTTTTGAGGTAAAGAAACCTAAATGCTCACCAAAAACCAAATTTTGTCAATTTTCCTAGTATTTCTTCCCATTTCAGTAGCCGCTGAATTTCTAGAGTGGAACTCGGCAGTTATCTTCATTACGTCTTGCTTAGCAATTATTCCTTTAGCAGCATGGATGGGAACAGCCACAGAAGAAATCGCTGTGGTGCTCGGTCCAAACCTAGGAGGGCTATTAAATGCCACCTTTGGCAACGCTACAGAATTAATCATTGCCCTAATTGCCCTGAATGCTGGGTTAGTAGAAGTGGTTAAAGCCACCATCACTGGCTCCATCATCGGTAACCTACTCCTAGTGATGGGATTTGCGATGTTGCTGGGTGGATTGCGTTACAAAGAACAGGAGTTTCAGCCCATTGTGGCGCGGGTGAATGCCTCTTCAATGAACCTAGCAGTGATTGCCATGTTGCTACCGACAGCAATGGATACCACATCCATTGGTATTCCTCAATCTACATTACAACAGCTTTCAGTAGCAGTTGCCCTAGTTTTAATTCTGGTTTATGGGCTAACTCTATTATTTTCCATGAAAACCCATACCTATCTGTTTGATGTAGGTATGGCGGAAATCGAGTTAGAAGAAACAGAGCATGGTGAAATGGCCAGTTCCGAATCTAAACATCAACCTAATATTTGGTTGTGGGTGGGAGTCTTGGTAGTAGTTACCTTGCTGGTCGCACTAGAGTCGGAACTTTTGGTGGATAGCTTGGAATCTGCCACATCACAGTTAGGGCTAACAGCCCTGTTTACCGGAGTAATTTTACTGCCCGTAATTGGTAATGCAGCAGAACACGCCACTGCGGTAACTGTGGCCATGAAGAATAAGATGGATCTCTCGGTTTCCGTAGCCGTAGGGTCTAGTCTGCAAATTGCCCTATTTGTTGCCCCAGTGTTAGTGCTGGCTGGGTGGTTTATGGGTCAGCCGATGGATTTGGATTTTAATCCCTTTGAATTGGTAGCAGTAGCCGTAGCTGTGTTGATTACTAATTCGATTAGTTCTGATGGTAAGTCAAACTGGCTCGAAGGAGTGTTGCTATTAGCAGCTTATGTGGTATTGGGACTAGCGTTTTACTTCCATCCAGTGGTTGAAGGATTAGGATGAGTTAACGCCTAGTGTGTAGAGTTTGACCGATGAAGGTGATGATGAACAAAGCAATGCTCGCCCGGTCGTGGCTACGGGAACGCAAATTTCAAGGGAATAAACTGTCATCATCTCTGTCATCCCCAGAAAATCTGGCTATATTAGAGCTAGAGGGGTTAAATGTCAATGATAAATCGGTTTGATTCGTAAGACAAACAAATTGATTGGTAAGAAAAATCATCATCTAATCCACCCCTTTAGCCTTTGCCCTTTTCCCTTTATCCACCCATCTAGCTTGAGATTAACCGAGCACGCTGATGGGATGGATAAGCCACTGAGGACATTAAGCCGAGATGCTGGAAGCCGAACAGATATTACATGAGCGCTATCAACTCAAGCAACAACTAGGAAATAATGCTGGACGACAAACTTGGCTAGCTGAAGATATACGAGTGTCACCTCCAGAATTGGTAGTTGTTAAACTGCTGGCATTTGGTGGTGACGTTAATTGGGACGATTTAAAACTCTTTGAGCGAGAAGCACAGGTGCTTAAACAGCTCAATCATCCCCGGATTCCCAAGTATCTTGATTATTTTAACATTGATGACCGAGTACTCTGGTTTGGCTTGGTACACAACTATATCCCTGGCTCCTCCCTCAAGGAAAAACTAAATCAAGGTAAACGATTTACAGAAGGGGAAGTGCGCCAAATCGCTGTGGATGTGCTGAAAATTCTTGAATTTCTCCATCAGCTCAATCCAGCTGTACTGCACCGAGATATTAAGCCTAGCAATATAATTTTACGGGATGATGGGCAGATTTATGTGATCGATTTCGGGTCAGTGCAGGATCGGGCGTCCCAAGAGGGCGCGACATTTACGGTAGTGGGAACCTATGGTTACGCCCCCATGGAACAGTTTGGTGGTAGGGCAGTACCAGCATCGGATTTGTATGGCTTAGGGGCGACGTTGATTCATTTGCTCACCGGGACAGCACCCGCTGACTTGCCCCAGCGGAATTTGCGCATTTGCTTTAAAGACCAAGTCAACCTCAGTGCTAACCTGATTAGCTGGATTCAGAAGCTGACCGAACCGGCTCCAGAGCAACGCTTCAAAAGTGCATCTGAAGCAATTCTAGCCCTAGAGTTGGGCATGAGACTTAATACTCCCAAAACCAACAAACTGAGCAAACTCCCCCGAAGCACCTTTGTGAATAATTCAGGTCAAGGGGGTTTAGGTGATCCTCGAATACCGGTACCAGATGAAATCAAAGGCTGGAACTGGGGAGCTTTTTTGATACCTTGGTTTTGGCCTATGACGAATAATGTTTGGATTGGACTGATAGCATGGGTGCCTCAATTGGGTTGGTTGATGGCGATCGCTTTTAGCGTGGCCTACGGCCAATCGCGCTCGGTGCCAAGGGCAATGAATGGGCTTGGAAAAGTCGTCGCTGGCGGAGTATTGAACACTTCAAAGCTCACCAAAGAGGCTGGGCAATCGTGGGGATTCTCTTTGGCTTACCAGTGAGCGTGATGTTGTGGATATTTGTCTTGGGCTTGGTCTCTGGTTTTTAATACGGAAAAGATCTAGCTTGCCCCTTCGCGCTGGTAAAAGTTGAACTCAAACATGCCAATACTTCTAGCAGAATTAGACCAGTATAATTTTCAAGAAACAGCAGTATGTATCAAAGATAATAACGGACCATTCTGCTCTGTGCCACTAACCGCTAATTCGCTATGACACAAGTAAACCCGCTGTGTAACTCTACCGAATAAATCTCGCAAAATTCGCTCTAATCGTTGTTGATCAGCTTGGACTTTATCTTCCTCTGTCCAAGGACGTCCAGACCATTCTTTTAGAAATAGATGAGCTCCGAAAAGGGTAGCTGCACCACCACTGAGCCAGAGGGAAGAACCTGCATCTAACCAAAAGTGCCAACGGTGGCAGCGGCGAGCGGCACGGTATTGGAAAATAGTAGCAAGGGTGACGGCATTGGTAGCTGTGGGTAGGCGGCGGACAGGATAGGGATTAGCAGTCACGGTGCCACGACGTAGCATCAGAATGAATTGGGCGATAGTTTGGGTGGAACGCTGACGGTTAGACGGTTGTTGGTTGGTTTGGGTCGAATCATTCACCTTCAACTCTTGCCCCAAGCGTCCATTCACTTGCCAGTAGTGTTGAGCAGTTTCCATCAGTTCCCGCAGTGCTGCTAGCTGTTCATAGGCGAGATTAGAGCCATGCCACAAAAACTTCTGAATGGCGCGGTCGAAAACTACCAGGCACGAAGGAATCAGACCCTGTTGTTGTTGCTCCCGCTGTAGTTCTAACCATTGGAAAATCTCTGAGTAGGCAGTGGTTGCCTGATGCCCTAACCTATCCCAACGAGGAAACGACTCCACTGGTAATAGGCGAGGTTGCTCAGGATCAGGAGCATAGCAGTGATCCGCTAATAAACCAGCACGGACAGGATCAATTAGGGTTGCCGGTTGCAGATTTGAACTTTCAACCTTCAACTCCTGCAGTTGTGGTTGGCTACTGAGTACTACCAGCATTTGTGCGATCGCATCTCGATTAACTAACCGTCCCAAGCCAGGATACACTAGCGCTAGTAGGGTTAGTAGTCCCTGAACCATCGGTGAGCTAACTAATGGGCGCTGGTCGTTGAGGGGTTCTACAGCAATACCTTGGTTAGTCAGGATTTCCGTTAAGGTGTAGCGTGCGATCGCATCTAGACCTGGAGCAATGATCGCTATTTCACCAGGCTGCACTTGCCCAGACTTGACAGCTTGACTAATCACCCCAGCCGTTTGCTGCAACAGTTGAGCCCGGGAGGTAGTTTGAATCGATTGGATAGATTCAGGTAGACCCTCAATAAACATGGAATTACTAATTAATTCCACTACTGTGTTTGCCAATTCAACGGGCATTGCATCAGTAGATAAATCCGGTAAGATTTCCACCAAGCAACGGGATGCCAAATCCGCTAGATAATTCGGGTCAGCATTAAGTCCCAAGCGTACCTGTCCATTAGGATTAAAGCTAAAAGCTCCCACAGCCCCTTGATTGAGTAGAGTCTCAAATAAATCTCGAGCGATCGCAGGATAGTCATCCACATCATCCGCCAGCACTGCCTGATACCGCTGCTGTAAATACTGCTGATAAGTGGGGTCTGGCAACAAATACCGCCAATACAGTTCAGCAATAATCCCGTAGCTTAAGAATCCCCTCTCTAAACACCAGCTTCGCCACTCTAGTAAGAGCTTTCCCACCGTTGACCAAAGTTCCGGGTTTCCTTCTTCCTCTGGAATCCCGACCGTTAACATGTAGGGAATGTCTTCAACAGGTATCCCACTCACTGCTGCTAATTGTAACAAGTCCAGGAGGCGGCGAACTCTAGTGTAATCATTCCCCCCTGGCAGTTGTAGTAGATCATTATCCAGCTCAGTACGCCAGTGCTGGGTTGCTAAGTCCTGCTCAGTCTCAGGACGCAATCGCAACGGAAACTGTGCCTTGAGGTCCAATCGCCCAATTAACAAGGGCCAAAATAGCATGACCTCATCTTGAAAAAAACCTAAAGGTGTCTTAGAAAGTACTGGATACCGTCCCCGGATTACCTCTGTGAGCCGATCCGCCAACTCCCGCCGATTATCGTCATTAGCCGCAAACACTAAAATTCCTGGGGCTTTTGAGGAGGTTCTTTGATATCTTGAACTCGACTTTGGGTTTAACCAATCCAGTCCTCCTTCAACCCATTGGTAAAACTGACTCACAAGGCGAGTTGTTTTGCCAGTGCGAGTTGAGCCAATTATCCACAGTGAATTTTGAACCACGGAATTTTTCTTTAGGTAATTTGTTATCATACCACAGGAACTAGGATGTAAGAGTTCTAGGAATAATTAGGTGCAAGAATGCACCTGTGAGATGTTGAGAGTATGATCCTAGAGAATTGAATGAATCTTCAAACTATCTTACGAACAGCTAGACAATGGTTCTTCGATACACCAGACAGAGCCTTGGATCAGGCATACAAAGCGGCACTAAAAATTAAAGCGATTGAAGATGAATATTTTGGAGGTCAAAAAATCTCCGCCGATACCAGTCAATATAGTAACAGCGTCATTGCCTATTTTGAAGCAGAAATCAATAAATACCTAAAGACGATAAACCTTAGAATAGCAGAATTTAAAACCAGTCGTTCTGTTATACTAAATTCTGAATTAACCGGATCTAATCCTCTTGAAAGTAGTCAACAACAAGCTAGGGAAAATCTTCAGATCTGGTATGGTCGGAATGTGTTAGCG
>NZ_JAAHHS010000167.1 GCF_010692395.1 Moorena sp. SIO3H5 | reverse complement strand
TGCTTCCGGTCGGCGATGCCCGCGAAGCCGTCCGCGCCGGTGTAGCTCTCCTCGCCGACCAGCAGGCCGGCTTCGCGATCCACCGGCCAGATCTGCAACTTCCTGACCGTAGCAGTGTCATCTCCCCCTAACAGTCTGGGACATTCCCTGCTGCTGTTGTGGGGTCCAGAAGCTCAAGGAGACTTGACCCGCTGGTTCCAACTAGGAGGGTTGTGGAGCTTTGTGGCATTCCACGGAGCGTTTGGTCTAATTGGGTTCATGCTGCGGCAATTTGAAATTGCGCGTCTAGTAGGCATCAGACCCTACAACGCGATCGCCTTCAGTGCGCCGATTGCAGTATTTGTCAGCGTGTTCCTGATGTACCCCTTGGGACAGTCGGGCTGGTTCTTTGGTCCTAGCTTCGGAGTAGCGGGTATCTTCCGTTTCATCCTGTTCCTGCAAGGCTTCCACAACTGGACACTGAATCCCTTCCACATGATGGGCGTAGCCGGGGTACTCGGTGGTGCTCTGCTATGTGCCATTCATGGGGCAACGGTGGAAAATACCCTGTTCCAGGATGGAGACAAAGCCAACACCTTCCGGGCGTTCAACCCGACTCAAGCGGAAGAGACCTACTCTATGGTCACTGCTAACCGCTTCTGGTCTCAAATCTTCGGTATTGCTTTCTCTAACAAGCGCTGGTTACACTTCTTCATGTTGTTTGTGCCAGTAACTGGCTTGTGGATGAGTGCAGTAGGAATTGTAGGTTTAGCATTGAACCTGCGAGCCTATGACTTCGTGTCCCAGGAAATCCGGGCAGCAGAAGATCCAGAATTTGAAACCTTCTACACTAAGAACATTTTGCTGAACGAGGGTCTCCGGGCTTGGATGGCTCCAGCAGACCAACCTCACCAAAACTTTGAGTTCCCTGAGGAAGTACTGCCTCGTGGTAACGCTCTGTAAGACTCCAAGGCTTATCCCGAATTAAGGTTATCGCTTGGATTTGCTCAAAGCCCCGCCAGAAGGTGGGGCTTTGAGCAGTTATAGAAACAGAAAACTGGAACCCTCTGAGCAATAGACAGGCGAATTTATCATTCTGCTAGTTTGCAGAGGTTGCCATTTGAACGATACTCTGTTATTGTAAGGAAAGGTAATAATCCTGGAAAGGTACAAAAAACCGCTTAGGGATTAAAGGAGGTGATGCCCATGGAAGATAGTAGTAAAATAATGGGTCATCTGGTTGGAGTTAGCCGGCTGTGCGCCGGGGCTGTTCTCTAGGAGTTATCTGGATTCTCTACGGAGAATCTATATGACTGCTTCGGCAGGGCTACCTAAGAGTTCCTCTCGGCAGCCTGGTTTCAATCAGAAGACCCGCTAGACCGCTCTCACACCACGTGTTATGGATTAGCCAAAACACTAGCCGTGAGAGCGGATAGTTTTTTGTATGGGATTGTTTAAGCAGTGCATCTAAAAATCATGGATCAACTACTCAGCGATGCAGAAATTCAAGCCAAGGCGAGTCAGCTAAAAGACTGGAGTGTGGAAGGGAAAACCCTGCGTAGTAAAAAGACATTTAAGGGTTTTGTAGAAGCGATCGCGTTTGTGAATAAACTTGTTGAACCATCTGAAGTTGCAGAACACCATCCTGACCTAGAGATTTCCTACAATCAGGTAACAATTACTCTAACCACTCATGATAGTGGTGGCTTAACCTCAAAAGATTTTGACCTAGCGCAAGTTATTTCAGAGCTGGGTTAATATCCTTTAAATAACTCTAAATAAGTGACCATTGCTTTAGCAATAGACCCACTCCCCAGGAGAAGTTCATTCACAGGCATTGGCAAAAAAGTTGGTGTAGCACTTTGTCCATAAAGGCTATAGTATAAGAATTGTTCCTCTAATAAATTGTTCCTGTAATAGGTTAATAGGTTTCATCGCTGCGGGCGCTGATTCTTATCGAAACCGCGAGAAATCCTGTACTTTACCGTATAGCGTAAGTGTAGGGATGGAGCGCGGGGCAAGGGTCGGAACAGAGCTTCATGATGCGATGTACTAGGGATAGTAGGGAAAAACAAATTAAGAGCTAACCGCCACCTACACGCCTGAACCTTGACAACCACCGAATATTATGGGGTGACCTTCAGAAAAAACTTGATAGTTTGAGTTATCTGTGGATGGGTAAAATTCCAGCAGTACAAAGTAAATAGAACTTTTTTGTATTGTTCCGGTGCGGAGGGGCATCCCGTGTCGTTAGTAAAGCTTACCGTTCGCGCAGCGTCGGCGAAAGCCGATACGCGCCCCGCGTGGCCTACGGCCTTGTAACCGTTCGCGCAGCGTCGGCGAAAGCCGATACGCGCCCCGCGTCGGGCAAAGCCCGATAGCAGTAGCTGCTACTGGTAAGAAGCCCGCGCTGTCGCGTGTTTAGCAGCGTCGGGAGTATGTCACAATCCTCCGTGATTGATCCGGGGGAAAGTTCAATACAATAATTGTAAAGGTGTGAGGATTAAGAGAAGATGTCTAAACTACTGTTGAAGTCCCTACTGATAAGTCCTGCTGTAGTGGGTGCTGCTCTCGCCTTTGGTACCAATCAGGTACAGGCAGCCAACAATGCCAACTCGTTAACGGCTGAGAGTAAAATTACCACAGAAGCTGCCCCACGTCAAGCTGTCCCAGTAAAGACACTTGCGAACGCTGCAGCCCCCACTGCCCCAGAATTAAAGGATACGGCAGTTTTTTCCACCAAGATGGGCTCTACCTTGGGTGAGGGAACATCAACCCTAGTTCCTAAGGTAGACGTACCGGAGGCGGAAACAAAAATAGCCCAAGCCGTACCCTCAGCATCAGATAACAGCCAGCTGTTAAATCAAATTCAACGCTACGGTAAAGAAGGTAGTAACAGCCAAGATCAGGTAACTAGCGTTTCCCAACTGCGGGATGTTTCCCCTGGAGACTGGGCTTATGAAGCTCTGCGTAGTCTGGTAGAGCGCTACGGTTGTATCGCTGGTTACCCAAACCGCACATTCCGTGGCAACCGTGCTACCACCCGTTATGAATTTGCGGCTGGCTTGAACGCTTGTTTGAACCAAATTGAGCGTTTAATTGCTGCTAGTACTGCTGACTTTATTACCCGTGAAGACTTAGAAACGCTGCAACGGCTGATTCAAGAGTTTGAGGCAGAACTGGCTACCCTCGGAGCACGGGTCGATAACCTCGAAGGTCGAGTCGCATTCCTAGAGGATCACCAATTCTCCACTACTACGAAACTGGAAGGGGAAGTGATATTCGCCCTGACCAATAACTTTGGTGATTTTGGGGAAGATGACAATAACCAAGTTGTCTTTGGTGACCGGGTTCGTTTAGTTCTCGACACCAGCTTCACCGGTGAAGACAGTTTGGTAACTCGTCTGAGTGCTGGTAACCTGAATGCCTTTACACAGGGGGGTGACATTGCCCCAGAACTCGTACAGACCTTTAACACTGAGATTGATGGTACTGGTGACGGGAACGATATAGGGGTTGACTGGTTAGCCTATTACGGTGACATTCCTATTGGTCCGTTTGGTCAAGTATCAACTTACATTGCTGCCTTTGGTGGTCGGCATGATGATTACGTTCCTACACTCAATCCCTATTTCCAAGACTTCGATGGTGGTAGTGGCTCTCTATCCACGTTTTCTCAACAAAACCCCATCTATCGGATTGGTGGTGGTGCTGGTTTAGGGGTTAGCTTCCAACTTGGTTTACTAGAGAGCGTGATTGGACCAAGTACTATCACACTGGGTTACCTAGCTGGCAATGCGTCAGATCCTGATGAAGGGGCAGGTCTGTTCAATGGTGACTATTCTGCCTTGGGTCAGTTGAACTTCAACGTCAACGACCGGATTGGTGTGGGCTTTACTTACGTCCATGGTTTCCATAAAGAGGATAGTGCCATATTCAGCAAAGGCGCTGGAACAGATGGTATCGTAGGTACCCGTGCTGCCAACTTGAATCAAGAAGCACTTCTTGCTAGTCGTCTAAATGATTCAGCTGACAAGGTAACCAACTCCTACGGAGCAGAATTAGCGTTTCGCCTCACCGACAAGATTTCCTTTAGTGGATTTTTCAACTACACCGATGTGATTGTCATTGGTGAAGGTGGTGGAGAAATTTGGAGTTATGGCGGTGGTTTAGCCTTCCCCGATTTTGGAAAAGAAGGTAGTGTGTTAGGTTTCTTTGGTGGTGCAGTTCCCTATTCGGATTTGAATGAGATTGAGACCCCCATTCACATCGAAGGTTTCTACAAGTATCAGCTATCCGATAATATCTCTATCACTCCTGGTGTGATCTGGGTGATTAATCCAGAGCAGAGTGATGATAATGATGATGCTGTGATTGGTACCATCAGAACCACATTCACCTTCTAAAGACCCTGGCTAATTGCCCAATTAGTATTAAGCATTAGTTAGTTGACTTTTCCCTGCCCCTAGGCGGGGATTTTTGTTTGAACGGGTGGGAGTGTCAAAAAATACTAGGATGATGGATAGCAACTAATCACTTCATTATTCCCAACAGTTATGCGAATTGCTCCAAATATTACAGAATTGGTTGGTCGGACACCTCTAGTACAATTGAACCGTATTCCTCAAGCAGAAGGCTGTGTCGCTAGAATTGTAGCCAAGCTAGAGGGAATGAATCCATCTTCGTCTGTTAAAGACCGGATTGGTGTTAGCATGATCAACACAGCGGAGCAGAATGAGTGGATTACCCCCGGCAAAACTATTTTGGTGGAACCGACGTCGGGAAACACAGGTATTGCTCTAGCAATGGCAGCGGCAGCCAAGGGTTACCAACTGATCCTAACCATGCCAGAGACAATGAGCATCGAGCGACGGGCTATGTTGCGAGCTTATGGTGCTCAGTTGGAACTGACACCAGGTAGTGAAGGCATGGGTGGCTGTATTAGGCGAGCTCAGGAAATTGTAGAAACTACATCCAATGCCTATATGCTGCAACAGTTTCGTAATCCAGCTAACCCAAAAATTCACCACTGTACCACCGCTGAAGAAATTTGGCAGGATACGGAAGGACAGGTGGATTTCCTGGTGGCTGGAGTTGGTACGGGTGGTACAATTACTGGTGCAGCTGAAGCGATCAAAAAACGTAAGCCCAGTTTTAAAGCGATCGCAGTTGAACCAGCTGGTAGTTCTGTACTTTCTGGAGGGTCTCCAGGACCTCACAAAATTCAGGGTATCGGTGCGGGTTTTATTCCAGAAGTACTCAAGGTTGAACTTCTTGACGAGGTGATTAAAGTTACGGATGATGATGCGATCGCATACGGTCGTCGTTTAGCCCGTGAAGAAGGAATTCTTTCCGGCATTTCCACTGGAGCCATACTATCAGCGGCGATTCAAGTTGCCAAACGTCCAGAAAATGAGGGTTCTCTGATTGTCATGATTCAACCGAGTTTTGGGGAACGGTACCTAAGCACTCCCTTGTTCCAAGAGCCGACAGCCACCACTGATTAGTGTTATGGGGCAAGGCGCTTTGGTTTACTAGTTATCCTAAAACCTCTGGAAATCTTACAAATAAAGGATTGAGCGTAATTGGTACCTCAATTATACTATCGCTGCCGGTTTAAGTAGGTTTAGTGTCGCCCATGTCAGACTCGAATCACTACCAGACTCTGGATGTTCATCCCCACGCTACGACCCTAGAAATTAAACAAGCCTACCGACGGCTAGCCAAGCGCTTTCATCCAGATAGCAACAGCCCCACCGCTGATACCGAAAAAATTATCCAAGTTAATGCTGCCTATGAGGTACTCAGTAACCCTGAGCGACGGCGTTCCTATGACCAAAAGAGGAATTACTTTCAGGATTCATTAGAGCATCAGAATCGACAACAGCGAACAGCTCATGCCCAAAGACATTACCAGCATCATCGGCAAAAGAGAAAAAAGACTGATGCCCAGCTAGGGTACTGGTTGCAGCAAATTTATCAACCTGTAAACCACCGGATTACTCATATCCTTGAGCCTCTAGAGGCTCAACTCGATGAACTCTCCGCTGACCCGTTTGATGATGAACTCATGGCAGAGTTTGAAGCTTATCTGGAAGAGTGTGGTGATCATCTCCATCAAGCTCAGAGCCTGTTTCATTCTCAACCTAATCCTGCCACCGTTGCCAGTTCTGCTGCTAACCTCTACTACTGTCTTAATCAGTTAGCAGATGGGATAGAAGAATTAAAGCTGTTTACCCTTAACTACGACGACTACCACCTACACACAGGTCAAGAACTGTTCAGAATAGCTTCCCATCTGCTCTGGGAAGCTAAACACACAGTTAAAGATTTTTGGTAATGGGTAAGCAATAGGATAATTCTCGCTTACCAAATAATGAGCAATCTTGGCTTTCATGCAAAAGGGACTTGATTAATGACTAATCATTAATCACTAATAACCAACGACCACTAATCCAAATTAGTTTATGCTGAACATAAGTCTAGTTTACCTAACTTGACATGGAATTCGTCATTCAGCGCCGTGCTGAGTTTTCAGCCAGCCACCGATACTGGTTACCAGAACTGACTGAAGCTGAGAACATTCAGCGGTTTGGTTTGGGGAGCAGATTTCCTGGACACGGACACAACTACGTTCTGTTTGTTTCCCTGACTGCTCAGTTGAATAAGTATGGCATGGTGGAAAACTTGTCTAAAGTCAAAAGGGTAATCCAAAAAGAGGTCACCAGCCAACTTGACTACGCTTATCTCAATGAGGTTTGGTCAGAATTTCAGCAAACCTTACCTACTACCGAAAACATAGCACGAGTAATTTGGCAACGCTTGGTTACCTATCTACCACTAGTGAAGATTCAGCTATTTGAACATCCAAAACTCTGGGCTGACTATCAAGGAAACGGTATGGAAGTATATCTGACTATCAGTAACCACTTTAGCGCTGCTCACCGACTAGCTCATCCTGACCTCAGTGACGAGGAAAACTACCAGATTTACGGTAAGTGTGCTCGTCCCAACGGACATGGACATAACTATCACATAGAAGTGACGGTTAAGGGTGAAATGGATCCGCGCACTGGTATGATTGTTGATCTAGGCTCCTTGCAGCAAGTCGTGGATGAGTATGTGCTGGAAGCTTTTGACCATACTTTCCTCAATAAAGACATTCCATACTTTGCCCGGGTTGTTACTACTTCCGAAAATATTGCTATCTATATTTGTCAGTTGTTGCAACAACCAATTCAAGAATTGGATGTCCAACTTCATAAGGTGAAATTGAGTGAAAGTCCCAATAACTCTTGCGAAGTCTACTGCACACCAGAGACTACCAAGTCAGCAGCAACATCATCTACAGAAACTCTGCTGACTGTTATGTAGTTGAACAGATTTAGTTGAATTATAAAGTTTAGCCGAGTCCCCACCTAAAATGTTTGATGCGCGGTGGCCTGCTTTCAATAGCTGGCAAGGGTAGTATGCCCTAAGCCCATTAGCCCTAGGCTGAATGCTGACCTAGGGATTTTTATTTAGGGATTTTTATTTGCTGAGATTAAATCATCCATAAGTTAGAGTTAGTATATCATTTGTTATGATATGGGTAAAGTTGCCGTAACCAGCATTGATGCGGTTATCATGGTAGTCAAGTACCCGCACTCGTACTGTTAGGTCGAGCTGCGCTAAATCCAAAAGCCTTTATATCCTAGTATTTTGCCCCGTGGTATCTCACTCAAAGGATGAGATACGACCTTGAGCAATTCAAAACAAGGGAATATATGGCAAAGGATTTTACTCGATTGCGCAAACTTAGAAAACTACAAAACTCTTGATGATCCGTAAGAGGCAATAGGAATGGAGAGCCGGTTGCCGTCTGATGACAGCCAATATAGGGAGCGTCTAGCAGAGGCAGCACGCCAAACTTTCGTTCCTACATTACCAAACAACATTCCAGATAATGTTAATGACCTTGCGCGGTTCCCTCGCACGGGTGAAGCTGCTCAACTTTTAGAGAAAGGGATTGAGCAGCACCAGCGATGTCAATTCTCCGCAGCAAGACACTCGTTCCAAGAGGCACTAGCAATGTATGCGCAATTGGCAAATAGACGAGGTCAAGGAAAAGCTCTAAGTGGTATGGCCCTGACTGCTTATTCCTTGGACAACTTTCCACAAGCCATAAAATATAGTAACAAAAGTCTTGCGATCGCAAAAGACATCAAAGACCAGCGTCTTGAGGGTCAGGTTTTGGGAATTTTGGGAAATGCCTACCGTCACCAAGGAAATCACCTCAAGGCCATTGACTATGGTCAAAAAAGCCTAACTATTATGCGGCAACTCCAAGACCCACTGGGAGAGGTGACTGCCTTGAATAATCTAGGATTGGCCCATAAGGCACTAGGAGATTTGCCCCGAGCAATGGCTTGCCAGCAACAGAGCCTCTATGTTGCCCAGACTCTTGAGTTACCTGAGCTGGAGGAGCGAATTCTGAGAAATCTCAGTAACTCCTGCTACTCCATCGGTGATTATGCTCAAGCTATTGACTATTACGAGCAGCGTTTTGCGATCGCACAGCAGATGGGTGATCGTCCCCTACAAGGACAGATTCTGGGCAAGCTGGGTAATGCTTGCTTGGCACTAGGAGATTATATTCAAGGGATTTACTATATTCAGCAGCAATTGCTTAAAGCTCAACAAATAGGTAATCGCCGTCTAGAACAACAAGCCTTAGGTCGCTTGGGAAAGGCTTATGATGCCTTAGACAATTATGGGCAAGCGGTTGAATACTATGAACAACGCTTGAGTATTGCCCAAGCCATCGGTGACCGGAAGGCAGCAAAAAAAGCCATAGCTAGTCTGAAAGCTGCTTATTACTCTCAAGGAAACTACACCAAAGCTATGGAGTACCATCATAAAAATTTAGCAGTGACTAATCCCTAATCGGAATGGTAGTTCTGGTGGGGATAAGCCTCGTACCTATTAGCCTAGCAATCAAACCCCTTAAAATAGGGATAAATCGGTATTTAATACCATAAAATGGACATTATATTTTACTAGCGCTAGAGTATCATTAAAGGATAGGATTCAGACCTGACAATGCCAAAAAAAGTAGGAGTAACAAAGAGAATATCAACCCAGATTGTTCCTGTAGTGGAGATGACTGAGTCGGTTGAACTTGAGTTGTCGTCCACGATGAAGAAATTGGGCATAGTCAGGTCTGAGTCCTACAACAAGCTAGGCAGTATAAGTCACTGGGGACTCGACTGGAAAAAGGCGTACCCAGAAGTAAGGAGTTTCAGAACCCCCGAGTCTTTGGGTTTGCCGTCAAAGTTGATGGAATGGACGGTCAGTGATGTAGCGAAAGCGATCACAGCCCAACAGGCAGCTTGCACTGAAGCAGTCATCAAGAAGATTTACAGACGGTTCTCTGGAAAAGATAACCATAAGAAAAGAAAAGAGCTTTGCAAACAGCTTAAAACTTTAGCTTTTCTGGACAACTCTCTCCTACATAGACTAGTCAGGAAAGAGTTTCAGCGGGGACATTCCTGGGTTAAGAATCAGATAGTTTACCAGCAAGGAGGGTATAGCTGTAAGCAAATTTCTCGCAACACTTATCAGTTAGAATTAGCTGGGCTAATGAGAGGGAAAAGAAATAAAATAATTGTTAGATCTAACCGAAAAATAAAAGGACAGATTCGGTTGGGACACAATCAAGTTTTGCAAAGATTTGAAGTTCATTTTCTAGTAGACCATGGAACCGTAGAAGTTCCGGCTGAACGTCGCAGTATAGGCGTAGACAAGGGATACACGGAAGCTTTCTATGACTCGGATGGTCAGGCACATGGGAAAGGACTGGGGAAAGAAAGCACTAATAAATCCGATAGAATATGTGCTAAAAATCGCAATAGAGGCAAACTCTGGGCGCTTCATCAAAAGCTAGAAGAACTCAATCCAGCTAAATCTGCTAGAATACTGAAGAATAATCTTGGTCGAAAGACAGAGAATAAACGCTACAGACAAAATCAATCGGAACTTACAGCCATTATAGGAGCAGCTTCTAGGTCTATTTTTAATAGTGAATCGCTGAAAGTTTTTGCGGAAGATTTAACACAACCAATCCGAAATAAACGCCAGTCTAAGGCCATGTCCCGCAAGCTAAATACTTGGATGAAAGGTCAGATGCGGGACTCCTTGCAGAAGTGGGCTAATTGGACTGGGTCGATTGTGACAGAAGTCCAGCCTAGTTACACGTCGCAAATTGACTCCGTGACCGGAACCCTATTGGGGCTGCGGAGCGGGGACAATTTTACCAGATTCAATGGGGTCGTGTTGCAGGCTGACCACAATGCTGCCAAAAACATCCTTGATCGAGGTACAGACTTCGAGATTACTCGGTACATGAATAAGACTGAGGTTCAGGCAGTATTGTTGCGTCGTACCGCGCGTTTCTTGGAAGGAATGGGACTTAGTTTAGTTGATGCAGTCGAGCTTGGATGGCTTGATCGTAAACATACCAAAACTAAGGCTTTCAAGCAACTCCTCATCGGGATATGAGGAACGCCTAGAAAGATGGGTGGGAGACTTAACTCCAGTTGTTCATGACCACTCCTCACTCAGGCAACAATAAATTGCACCTTGACCGTTTAATATGGGCTTGTCCCGATTAATACCGGTTTAAGAGTATCCCATTCCCACAAAACCGACACTGATATCTATCAAAATACCGATAAAATAGGGGTCACTTACTTATGATCCTCTATATACTTGCGCTGGCTGGGAGGGGCGACCCACAGTAGACAATAGCCGCTAGTGGCTTTTTTGCCCCCAAAGTTTAACCGGATTCCTGCCTCTATGGCATCCTTTTGACACTGTAAGTTATCCAAATAGCCCGCATTCCACTTGGTTATATTTCTGGCTAATTTGCCCTCTTTACTGATTGCCCAATTTAAGGTAGATGCTTCGTCTAGGGTTAGTTGTCTAGAACCATTGGGGTCTAATTTTGGCTGACTTAACTCAGATAGCCCCCAACCCGCTCCTAGTCCACAAACCAATGACAAAACCACAGCTCCACAGATGGCTGTAATGTTTGTCATTGGAGATGCCTTAACAAGCGGAAAATCCATTGACCCTTTGGGTGGATAGGAAGAGGGCTGTCTTTCTGACTTGGATTCTAGGGTTAGCTTTGATTGCTCTATGGCAGACGCGTTCGCCTTTGGCGCGCTCTGAAGAGCGTTCGCTTTAGCAATTTCTTGGCGGTGAATATCCATGGTGGATTGCCCCACGACATCAATCATTTGCTGGATATCCTTTTCCCAACTTCGGAATAACTGCTCTAAGGATTTAGGAGTATCTGCTAAGATTGTTTCCAAGCTGGACGTTGCTACCAAAAATAAGAATAGCGGGTCATTAGCGTCCAATTCTGTCACAACAACTAAATCTAAAATTTTTGCCTTAAAGCTATCCGAACGTCCTTCTAACAGCTTTTCCAATAGAGAGTAATCCGTCTTATCCCTCTCGTCAATTAAATCTGACATACTTTCAGGTTGCTTGATGTGGGAGAGGTTTTCTTGAGAAAGATTACTTCCTACCATTTCCCTAATTCCTTGTTTGCTTACTTCTTTATAAATAGCCATAAAATTCGAGAATAACAAGAATTGTAAATATTTGTTACATATAGACGTTAAAATCCTGAAACGATAAAAATTCTCTGAAAAAAGGAACGTTACTATAAGGGGTTATATGTACATAATCAATCCGTTGCTCTGCCCACGAGAGTACTACCAAGAAAGAGAAACAATCAAAAACTTGAACACGTTAAATCAGTAAGCATTCAGCAGTTAGCTAACGCGCTACGCGCAGGCTGAATACACCTAAAGTAGCATGGCCTACGGCCAATAGCTAAATGGTTACTTAAATCAAGGGATTTAGAAGAAGGAATTTATGGCTATGACCCACCTAAGTGCTGAAACTCACCACACTGATCCTCAGATAATTGATGATGATTTTTTGGATTATCCCCACGTAGATCATATTTGTCTTCAATTAGAGGAAGTTACCCTAGGAGCTTATACCCTTGATAACCAAATTGTTTTTAGCTTACGGCAAATGTCTATACCGATTAGACAGTCTCCAAGACAAGCTCAACAATTTATTGAAGAAAATGGCTATCCCAAAATATGGGTTACTGCTCCTTCCCAGAGAAAATTGACTGTTTATCCTCTCAAGAGCTTACTGGCTTATTGGAAATATTTAGTTTCAGACAATATCATCCCTACCTACCTAGATAAAAATCAAACAGTTTCCTTAAAGCAACTCATTGAACAATTAGAGAGAGAGCCAAATCAATTAATCCAACCAAGGGTAAACTTAATTAACCAAGATTCAGATTGGCTACAAGCAACCCCGACTAAGATTACAATTGGTCAATCCCAATTAGAAATATTAAAGACAGAGGATGATCAGGAGTTTCGGGTTAGTTTATCCGCTGCCATGGATGCTATAGGCTCATCGGTTGCCTTACTAGTGGGAATTATTAATTCAAGGAGAAAAATAAAAAAATTGAAAGCAAAAGGTTTTTCGGGTAAGATACGATACTGTTATACAGAAAATCAAGGGATAATGAAAACTATGAGTTTAGGAGATTGTCTTCAGATTTGGGAATACTTTGCCCTTAAAGGCAATACCAAAGCTGTCTATCTTCTATCGTCTTGCAGCAAACTGGGGATAAACTCTCTGCTGAAATTTAAATCTTAATAAGCAGTTATTGAAACCTAATCGAGATAAACAATATCTTGATTAAACTGCTTGGTAATGGGTAATAATTAAGTGTTAATGGGTAATGGTATAAAAGTAATCACAATAATTACCCATTACCCATTACCCATTACACTTAACTAGATATGATATCAAGTCTGGATGGGGAGATGCTAAAGATTGGTATTAATGATAATTATCCGGAGATAATATCACTTAAGACCTAACATTTAATTGTTCTCCCCACAAGGTAGTTATTTCCCTAGCAAAAATTGATTTATCTGGTGAAGAAGAAGGCTTACAAACCCCTTCTGCTCGATTTTCCATTGCTAAAACTCTCTCTGTATCCTGAGAATACAAGGGAGTCATTGCCTCTCGCTGCTGTAATAGATTTTCCAATTCAATTTTAAAAGGAGTTCTCTGACCTTGATGGAACACTCGCTGCACTGCTGATTCTACAATGGCACGAATTTCTGCTCCAGTACATTTTCGTGTTGCACTCAATAATCGACGCCATTGTTTTTCTGTTAATGGTCCATTTCCCTCCCGATAACGAGGATCAAATCGGCTAGCATGGAGTTTAAAAATCTCAAACCGCTCAATCTCTTTGGGAAAACCGACATAAAAAAGTTTGTCAAATCTGCCAGCACGAGTTAATTCTGGAGGCAAAGCATCTAATCGGTTGAGAGTTCCAATCACAAATGTGGGAGTTGTCTTCTCTTGCAACCAGGTTAAGAGAATTCCTAGAATTTGTTTGGTGTTATTTGTTTGGGAATCAAAAAACTTGTCCAATTCATCGAGAAATAAAACACAAGGACTCGCGGCCTCAACTCGACGCAAGAGTCGTTTTAAATGGGTTGGACTACTACCAATTACTAAATCCACTCCCATGCTAATTAAAGGAAATCCTAAGGTTTGAGCGCAAACTTTGGCAGCAAAGGTTTTTCCTGTTCCTGGAGGACCAATCAATAGCCATCCCTTGGGCAATGGAATTCCATAAGCTCTGGCTTGATCAGAAAAATCTTGTTTCACCCATTCCAAGGCTTGTTTCAGTTTATCTAATCCCCCAAATTCCCCAACATCAGGTTTGAGGAACTCTAAACCAAATCCTTTGAGTCTGTGAATTTTGTAATTGATTAATTGCTTGGCTAGGTCTGATTGAGATTGGGCTTTGTTTACTGCTATATGAAATTGCTTGCGCTCTGAAGAGCGTTCGCTGAAAGCGGGGCTGAGGCCTTTGGCCACGCTGCGCGTTCGCGTAGCGTCGGCTTTGCCGAAACGCCCATCGCATAACAGGCGAGACACTATGGGAGCGCATTTATTTTTTTTCGCCGCCAGTTTGACTGCCATCCGAATTTCTTCCGGAGTCAATCCCCCGATAGACCGAGCTAGTCTATCGTCTAGAGGGGTTTCCTCGTCAGCCAAACCATATTCTACTAAATGAGTTTTTAATAATGCCGTGACTTCCTTGGGCTCTGGAAAAGGAAATTCGGCAGCAGGAATAATTGAGTTTAAAATTCGAGGTAACTCATTTTCCCCCGTATCCAAAAGAATTAGAAACTTATCCCTTGATAGACCAAAGTTGTAGAGAACATTAGACAATGAGGTTCTGATGGTTATGGTTTGCCCACTGTCAGCACTATCGAGTAAAGACGGTAAATCTTCTAAGATAAATAGGGCTTTACCAGAATAGGCTTGACAAAAATTCAATACTTCAACAACCTGTGAAAATGGCTCACGCTCTTCTAGGACATTAACCATTGAACTTTCTAAGGTTTGAGAATTTCCATCCCATTCAAGTTTCTGAAATCCACGACTAGCTAAATTCCAGAGGTAAACTAGGAATACTCCATCCTGGGTAAGACTCTGACAAATCCACCTAAGTACATTGTGTCTTTCAATCAACGGAATTCCTATAGATACTGCTCTATAGCATTCTAATAATGTCCCAAATTCGGGTATTTTCATTCTCAAACAAACGTTATTGATTCAAAATAAAACTATAGCATTTTCAAAATAAATGATGTACACAAAATTTCGATAAGATAAAAAATGCTATAGTTCAGGTGGTTTATTATTGGGGGTTAACAGTTAACAAAAATCATTACAAAGATAGCTCCTTTGATTTCTGTTTGATATTAATCGGTTCCGAGAAAGGTGTTTTAGCTGGCGGTTCAAAAGCCTGTCCATTGCTTGAAGCTAGTGCTGTTAGACTGGAGTGAGCAAAGGGGTTAGGAGCACCTAGGCTTTGAGATTTTAGAGACTGCACTGATGATCGAGAGGGCTGAACTAGTCGTTGTGGCGCTTGGCTCATTAAAGGTTTTAAGGCTTGCTCAAAGTAGGATAAATCCCGTTGTGTCATCTGGGACATAAATTGTCCTTTCTGCTGTGAAAAGATGGTTCCTCGTCTATCCTTAGCCGCAATTGTGATATCGCCATTGGGAGTTGCTCTCCAGTTGTAGTTTAGTTA
>NZ_JAAHHS010000166.1 GCF_010692395.1 Moorena sp. SIO3H5 | reverse complement strand
TAGATATACTCAGGACTTAGGCACACAATCCATGGGTAGGGTGGGCAAAACCTTGCCCACCCTACAGGTAGCTTTAAATTGAGGGATTTGCGTAAGTCCTATATAATTTAAGCTTTTAGCTCTTTTTTCAAAGTTATGGCAACTTGGAGTTGTGTAAAGCAATGTGGGGCTTGCTGTCATCTTGACCCAGCTGAGCGTCCAGGATTAGAGGAATATCTTCTCCCAGAAGAGCTAGCGCTATATTTAAGTATGGTAGGTGAGGGGGGATGGTGTATAAATTTCGACCACACCACCCGTGAATGTCGTATTTATGCCCATCGACCTCGTTTCTGTCGGGTGGAACCTGAGGTATTTCAGGATATGTATGGGGTGGAGCCAGCAGATTTAAATGATTTTGCCATTGACTGCTGTTGGGAGCACATTGAAGCACTTTATGGAGATTGTTCTCTGGAAATGCTGCGCTTTGAGCGGGAAATATCGAGGGAATAGCGAAAATCGAAATTAACGAGTAACTAGTAACGAGTAACAATGCGTGTAAAAATTTGTGGCATTACGAAACCGGAGCAAGGAGATGCGATCGCAAAATTGGGAGCAACAGCATTAGGGTTTATTTGTGTAACAGGCTCTCCTCGTTACGTTACACCCCAACAAATTCGAGGGATGGTCAACCACTTGTCCGTATCAGTTGACCGCATTGGTGTGTTTGCTAATACCTCTACGGAAGAAATTACTAAAATTGTCGCTGATTCAGGGATAAATGCCGTTCAGCTGCATAGTAATGAATCTCCAGAATTTTGCCAAGAGCTGCGCCAAGCTTTACCAGAGATTGAAATTATTAAAGCCTTAAGGATAAGAACTCCAGAATGTTTAAATCAGGCAGATAGTTATTTCAATTGTGTAGATACATTATTGTTAGATGCTTACCATCGAAAAATGTTGGGCGGTACTGGTAAAACCTTGGACTGGCAAAGGCTACAAGAATTTCGTCCCAGTATCCCTTGGTTACTAGCTGGTGGCTTGACACCAGATAATGTCTTAGATGCCCTAACCCTGCTGCAACCCAGTGGGATTGATTTATCCAGTGGTGTAGAGCGAACACCAGGTGATAAAGATTTAAAAAAAGTTACTCGGTTGTTCGATAAATTAGGATCAAGAGTTTAAGTTTGAAGGTTAAAATTTAAATGTTTAATGTTAAGTGTTAAATATTAAAAGCTGAAGGGTTAATGTGAAAATCTGAAGGGTTAATGTTAAAGGGTAAAGGTAAACAGTTAACAGTCAATACTCAATACTCAACAAGGTTTGAGATGATTCCAATGGAATGGTAAAGTGGAATTGACTACCTTGATTTTTCCCCTCAGACTTAGCCCAAATTTTTCCACCCATACCTTTAATAATCTGGCGACAAATAGCTAGACCAAGACCTGTGCCACCAACGGTGCGTCGCAGTGAATCTTCCTCTTGATAAAAACTTTCAAATATTGCGTCTAGCTGACTCGGTTCAATGCCCCTACCTGTATCAGCTACAATTAATTCTAGCATGGGATTATGGCGGCGATTCGTTGTTACAAATCCCATCGACTCAGGTTGAGTTTCATTGATTTGGGCTTGGATAGTGATTTTACCCCCTGGCTCAGTAAACTTACAGGCATTGTCTAGGAGTTTGGTTAAGACTTCTACCAACCCTTCACCATCTGCTTGGACTGTTGGTAACACAAAGGGTAGTTCAACGTTGATTTCTGGTAGAGTCTCTGGTGACCAAATCGATCTCAGAGCAGAAAGAGCCAAGTCTAGGACTTCGATAATCTCGATAGATTCCGGGTAACGACAGGTCTGACCACTTTCTAACTTAGACAGAGTTAGGAAATCTTGAATCAGTTTACGCATGCGCTCGGCATCGGTTAAGGCCGTATCAAGCATAGTTTCCCGAAACTCCCTTGGCATTTCTGGTTCACTCTCTAAACTTTCTAGGCACACTCGAATAGTTGATAAGGGAGTTCGTAATTCATGACCAACGATAGCAATCAGATTATTGCGGGTTCGTTCTAGGGCTTCTAGTTGGTTATGGAGTTCAGTTAAGTCAGTATAAGCTTGAGCTTGATTCAAGGCTACCCCAGCTTGAGTTGCGATCGCTTCTACTAAATCAATATCGTCTTCGAGCCATCGATAGGGTTCCGAACCCCCATGGTGGAGTTCCAGCATCCCCAGCAGTGTTCCTTGATAGTGTATTGGTACCAGTAACCAAGATCGAATCTGCCAACGCTGAATAGTTGTCTTGAAAGCTCGATTATTGTGTAAGTTGGGAGCCTCAGTGACATCAGCAATGGCAATAGCTCGTTCCTGAGCTAGAGCGACTTGAATTAGAGGATTATCTGCTAACGACCACATTTGTCCAGTTAGGGACGGTAAACCAGAAGCAACGGATTCATACTCAATTTTTGCTTGCTGGTCACTAGGACTACAGCGGTAAAGCAGGCAACGGCAAGAATTAAAGGTTTTTCCTAACTCTTTTACTGTCGCTGCTAAAACATCTTGGGGATTGAGGGAGCGACGGATGGTGGCGGTAATAGCATTAATCAGACGCTCCTTGCGTTCTTTGGTGGTCAGGACTCGATAAGCTTTCAGGAGTTTATATTGACTCGCTTGCAGATAAGTTACCAGCCGCTGAGCAAAAATACTAATATCAATCCCTGCACTGGTCAGCAACAATGTTTGCTCTGGGAGCTCTGTGGTCAAACCATAGTGCTGCCATACCTGCTCCACTTTTGGGACTAGTTCTGGTCGATAACTAGCAATCCGTCCCAGTAACAGTCGAGCAGCATGAATAGTAACCCGGGGGTCAAAGGACCAAAATCCCTCAAACCTGCGCGTCTGCTCCATAGAAGTTGCTGGTGTCAGTTGTTCTCGACAAATTAGGCAAGCTGTATACTTCTGCGCCAAAATCACCAGGTGCCACTCTTGGGCAAGACCATCATTTGGGTCTAAGAAGATAGTTTCTAAGGAGTCTTCAACCACAGCAAAGCCAGACTCGGATTCTGGTGCCGCCAGCACATAAACTTGGTTTGTACGTTGGGCAATTCGCTGATAGCGCTGGACTTCCTGACGATAAAACTTCTCATGTTGGAAATTGGCAATCACCAAGGGAGAGTCATCCACTGCTAGCACGAGGTCTTCCATGGCATGAGAAAGAGCTGTCAAGGAAGATTTGAAGTACATTTGGCAGCGCAGATGTGGTAGCTCTTGCAGTAAATCCCCCAGCAACGAATTCGGATTATTCACCTAGAAATCCCTCCCTAAATAGTCCCACTCCACCCATGAGGGGGATAGTTTTACCTCAAAAAACCCTTTTGATCAAACCAACCCTTTTGATCAAGGGATTACTTATTAGTTGTTAGCTGTTAACTTTTGGAATTTTGAATATTCACGACTGAGTTGATCTGGTACCGTTGCCCCAGAAAGCTCAGCCTGACCCAAATCTACATCAGATAGAGTGACACGTCTCAAGTCTACCTGACTCAAAATTGCTCCACTCAAGTTTGCTTGAGAAAGGTCAGCATCACACAGATTTGCCCTAGTCAAGTCTGCCTGGTGCAGACAAGCACCAGTCAAGTTAGCCCCTCTTAAATCAGCGTAGCGTAGGTCTGCCCTGGTTAAATTAGCTCCTCGCAAATCGGTATCCTGAAGAACGGTTAATCTTAAATCGGCTCGGGTTAGAATAGCTTGGTTCAGGTTTACTCTAGTCAGATTCGCCCGAATCATAAATGCCTGACTCAAGTTAGCCTGTACTAGAGAGGTTTTTTTCAAATTAGTTCGCCACAGTTTCGCTCCTGTCAGATTTGCCTGATTAAGGTTGACTTCCTGTAAAACCGCGAGACTCAGGTTGGCATCAGCTAGGTTGACTCGTCTGAAAATTACTCCACTCAGATTGACTTCACTCAGGTTGATTTGCTGGAGATCTACCTCACGAAAATCCTTCTCACCTGCTGAATAACGCTCTAGAAGCTCATTAGTATCCATTTGGGGTATCCATAGCTGGCAGCTGCGCCAACTTAACATTATGTTACTTTTAATGTAACATAATGTTAATTATACTTTTTGTATGTAAAGGATTATGTTATATTTAGAAGTTTTATCTAGAGATAAGCTATTCTTATCGGTGCCTGCAAGGAATTGGTGATATAATATCAGACTTACCTGTTCGGGTAAGTGTCGGCTTCAAGGTAACCCTAGCTATTCCTTGTGCTTTTAAGCTGGCGTAAAGTCTTTGCTGACTTGGTGTGGGATGCCACAATAGAGATCCAACTGAAGATCTAAGAGCAGTTGTCACCATTGATAGCCCAATAGCTGATTTGGGGGTAAGCTCAGAATAAGCTGTTGCTGTAACCAACGCTATGGTCTATTGATTTGAAAACTGCGTTGACCAGATCGAATGTTGCTTTGATGATTATCATCAATCTGTTGTGATTAGCCGTTCTGATAAGGAAAAATTGCCGTGGAAGCTGGGAATCAGCAAAGGATTTTAGGCTATTTCATTGAAGAAGCGAAAGAACACCTGGAAACCATTGAACAGGGACTGTTAAATCTGGGCTCAGTGGTCAATGAACCAGAGACGGTTAATGAATTGTTTCGCGCTGCTCATTCTGTCAAAGGCGGGGCGGCCATGTTGGGGTTTACAAGTATTCAAAAGACTGCCCATCGTTTAGAGGATTCTTTCAAAGTACTTCAAGAGAATAAGATTCAGGTTGATCAACAGCTGGAGACTCTGTTTTTAAAGAGTTATGATACCCTCAAAGCTTTGATTGATCTGTTGGAAGGACCGTTTGGGTTTGAGCAAAGTGAAGCAGAAAAAACTCTAAAAGCAGCTCAGCCAGGCTTTGAACAATTGCAGAGTTATCTCAAAACTTTGGTCAGTGGTGAGAGTCAATCAGCAGCCGCAATGGCTTCTAGCTCTGCTGGTGAAAAAGCGATTCGTTCTGATCAAGTTTCGACTAGCAAAGGGTCTTCTTCAGCAAAAGGTAAATTTCCCCCAGACTTTGGGCCGAAGGTGATTAGCGTACTTAAAGATATGCTAGAGCTGTTTAAACAATCTTCGACGCCAACCAATCGCCAACAACTTCAAAAGCTTTGTAAGCGTCTGGCTCAACTGGGGGCTGGGATTGGTAGTTGGCATAAATTAGTGGGAGTTTGCCATAAAGCGATCGCAAATCCTAAAAACTCCTATATCCAGTTAGCACCATTAGTGATCAAAGAACTCAAGGAAGCTAGTGACCACTTGCAAGCAGCACAGGGTAATCTAGACGAGTTGCGAAAGGCAGCGGCTGCGATCGCTCCGAGTTCAGCACTGCAAAAACTAGCAGCTGTAGGATCTACTGGGCCAAACCGAACCACTAAGGGTAAGGAAATTACGATTGTGGTAGAACCAAAAGCCGCCGCCAAGGTACTCATCCAAGCCTTTGATAAACCCCAGCTGTCAAAACTGATTAAGTTACTGATTCCAGCAACTCGTGCTTCTTCCTAGGCCAACAAGCTGGGTTTTTGATTGATTAACGTCCTAAGTGCCGTGATGCCAGCTGCATGGCATCATAAATATCCACATCCCCATCCCCATCAGCATCTAGAAAGCCAGTGAGTACAGAATTAGAACCAAGGGGATTCTGAATATTGGTGCCAGTCTTGAGGAAATTCAATACCACGGGGACTAGGGTTGGTAGCATAGCTTGGATGATACCAGCATTAATGCCTGTCTTGCTAGTAATTTCTCCAACAAGCTCCTGGATCTGAGGCGCACTAAAGAGCATATTGACCACTTGGGAACTAGCACCAATGCCACCAAATTGATTAACTAGTGCTTGTACCGGCTCATCTCCTTCACTTGTGCGCTTTTGTTGGAGCGCTGAACGCACATACTTACCTACAATTGAGGTGGCAGATTGCACGGCTGAGGGCTGTGTTTGATAGGCACCACTCAACTGCTGTACCGTGTTCAGAATATCCCCTAGCTGACTAGAACTAGCTTGTTGTGTAGGACTATTAATGGCACTGAGAATAGTATTGAATAAGCTCATTGTTTTTTAAAAGATTTTAACAGTCAGATTTAAACAGTTGTTTCCCAAATCAATCATGACTGATTGATTATAGTTCCCTACTATAACTTATGGCTGAGTAGTTAATGTGAACTCCCCTCAACTAGACCCTTCGAGTTAGTTCCGGCTTCGAGTCTCTTTGGCTATTACCTCCATCCACTCTTATTACAAGTCTTAGACAGCGTGTCGGGTTCAGGAGATGGGGTAATTATTGTGGGATCTTCTAAGATTAATAATTAAAAGCTATCCTATCTTCCATGCCCCTGCCACGTCTACTAACCCTAATTATTGGTCTCATTATTATTCTGGGGCTAATGCTTTGGTTGATTAATGGTATATACCAACTGTATATCCAAATTTCCTTTACTGCTCCGGTACTGGCTAATTTAGTGCTGCTGTTGGCGATTACCTTGCTAGGGCTACTAATATGGGCCTTAATCTACACCATGGGGTTATTTGGTAAATCCCGGAAACGGCCAGATAAAGGTCGTTTGCAACCTAAAGCCCCCGAGGTGAAAACCGAAGCAGCAGAAGAAACCCTTAAAGCAGTAAGGCAACAGGTCAAACAGATTCAGGATGAAGTGTCACGACAAGCGATGCTGCGTCGCTCTGAAGAAATTGAAGCTATCCTCTCCCGTGGGGAACTGTTAGTGGTAGTGTTTGGTACTGGTTCAGCGGGCAAAACTTCTCTAGTGAATGCTTTGATTGGTCGGATGGTGGGTGAAGTCGGTGCCCCCATGGGAACGACCGAGGTTGGGGAAACCTACAAACTAAAGCTGAAGGGATTAGAACGCCCGATTCTGATTACTGATACACCAGGAATTTTAGAATCTGGTGTGGTTGGGACTCAGCGAGAGCAATGGGCACGACATCTAGCAACGGAAGCGGATTTGTTGTTATTCGTGGTGGATAACGATTTACGACACTCAGAGTATGATCCATTCCAAAAATTGGCACAGATTGGGAAGCGATCGCTTCTGGTCTTCAATAAAATTGACTTATACACGGAACAAGACTCAGAAAGGATTATAGCACGATTGCGCCACCGAGTAAGGAGCTTTATTGCTGGTTCAGATGTAGTTGCGATCGCAGCCAATCCCCAGCCTGTTACCCTAGAAAATGGTCAACTTTGCCAACCTGAACCGGAAATTTTGCCCTTAATCCGTCGCTTAGCTGCTGTATTAAGAGCAGAGGGAGAAGAGTTGATTGCTGATAACATTCTGCTACAATCCCAGCGCTTAGGCCAAGAAACTCGACACATCCTCAACAAGCAGCGCAGGCGAGAAGCAGAGAAAGTGGTGGAACGGTTCCAGTGGATTGGGGCCAGTGTAATTTCTCTGACTCCCTTACCCGTGGTGGATTTGTTAGCAACTGCAGCAGTTAATGCCCAAATGGTAGTGGAAATTGGCAAAATCTACGGCTGTGAACTGAATATGGAACGGGGTAGGGAATTAGCGTTATCCTTGGGAAAAACCTTAGCTAGTTTGGGTATTGTCAAGGGAGCGATTCAAATCCTTAGCACTACACTAAGGTTGAATCTTGCCACCTATGTTGTAGGCAAAGCCATTCAAGGGGTAACCGCTGCTTATCTAATCCGAATTGCTGGGAAAAGCTTTATTGAATACTTCCGCAATGACCAAGACTGGGGAGATGGAGGGATGAGTGAAGTGGTGCAGAAGCAGTTTCAGTTAAACCAGCGGGATGAGTTTATTAAAGCCTTTGTCAGTGAAGCGATCGCAAAAGTAGTCCAACCTCTGACAGGAAAAGCAGAAGTCCAATCACCAATGGATGAAGGGGACGAAACTAAGGACAAATGAAGCAAATCATAAATCTCCGCCATTATGGCTATCAAATCGACTCACATTCGTGTTTAATGAAATAGAGTAGATTCAATGTTTTCTCCAGTCCCCCATGCCCCTCACATCAATGGGGGATTTCTTTTTATCTATTGTTTTCTATATCGTTTTCTCAAGGAGAACAATCTACTACCTATAGTCAAAGCTTTAGGTAGCTAGTTTCAACCTGCCCCGATATGCAGCACGGAGCAATCTGTCGATGGAGTCTCTCTCTTCAGAGGTGAGTGAATCTTGCAATAGAGCTGACATCAATCCATATCGATCAGCAATAGTTATTTTTCCAGAGCTGCTAACTTTAGCAAATAATTCTGGTATAGCACCGGGAATAAGATGAGCTGGAGCCAACATTAGACTATAGGGTAATGGCTATTGTTTATATTTGTAACCTTTTTCCGGAACTTGGGGATGTGGGGCTATACCCCCTGTGATATTAAGTCTGGTTGCACACCCACTTTCTACTGCCACTAAGCGTGGGTCTTTTCTTCTAGGTAAACCTTACTACTGAGCTAACAGTGCTTTAGCCTTTTGCCAGAGAGCCTCCAACTCACCTAAGGTGTAATCAGACAGTGGGCGCTCAGCCAATGCTTCGACTTGCGCTAACCTTTCAATAAACCGTCCTTGGGTTCCCTGCACAGCAGCTGAAGGGTCAAGGTCATACCAACGCGCAATATTAATCAGAGTAAACAGTAAGTCTCCCAATTCTGCTTCCTGGTGGGCTTTATCATCCTGTTCAAGTGCTTGTTCAAACTCAGCCAATTCTTCGTGAAACTTATCCCAAACTCCCTCAACATTATCCCACTCAAACCCACCACTAGCGGCTTTTTTCGATATCTTCATCCCAGCCATTAGAGGGGGAAGGGTTTTACTATAGCGACTTAGTTTACGACTCAATAATTGCTTATCCGCAACGGTTTCTCCTTTCTCTGCTGCCTTAATGTCCTCCCAGTTTTGACGCACCTCCTCGAGATTATCAATCTCGACATCACCGAACACATGGGGATGACGGCGGATTAGTTTTTGAGTAATCCCCTGAGCTACTTCGGTCAAGGTAAACTGACCTTGCTCACTACTAATCTGAGCTTGCAGAACTACCTGCAATAACAAATCACCCAACTCCTCTGCGATCGCATCTTGATTCTCACTCCGAATCGCATCCACTACCTCATAAGCTTCTTCAATCACATAGGGAATTAGGGACTGAGGGGTCTGAGCCAAATCCCAAGGACAACCACCCTCAGGCGATCGCAATCTGGCTACTACATCAATCAACTCTTGCAAAGCGGACAACATCGACACCTGATCAACTGGCTGAGCTTGTTCCGGGGAAGTAGACATAAAACCGAAAAGCGAAAGGCCACTTAATTATTCTTAACGAAATCTACCACTAATGCCAAATTTTAGGTAAGCATTCAGCTATCAGCTATCAGCTATCAGCTATTAGCTTATGCCCATGCTACTTGAAGTGCTATCAGCTTTCAGGCGCTTTAACTGTACGGGGTCGGATCAGTAAAGCGAGCAGGGATTTTCAACCAGCCGTACCAGCACCCCCCACCTTGTTTACTACCTCCCGTTGATTAGCTGACGGCTGACAGCTGATAGCTGTTGGCGTAGCCTGCGCGTAGCGCATATTTTTACCTTTTGCCTTTGCGTGCTTTAGGTCTTTGTGGTTTAGGCTTACCCGCACCCCTGCCCTTAGTCCTGCCTTGCTTGGGAGACCATAACCCCGTGATCCCACTTTTTTTAAACTGCTTATAAGCCGAACTTCCCCAATCACTGACAAAATGCGCGATCGCACCCAACTCCAATCCCACCACACAGGCCATCAACCAGGTACGATATTCCCACACCCTACCACCCAGCCCTTGAATCAGCTCCAGCCAACGATCTGGCTCATCTTGGAATAGCTGAAACACCAGCAATCCCACACCCCCAAACAAGACGATCCAATTCCCTAGATAAAGCAGTCTCAAAATCGTCCCAATCACTGGTCCATGAGAAAAAATAGAACGGTGAGGCACCATCCTCTGATAAGGAATCCAAATCCAGCGCAACCAGCCCCAACGCTTAAAGGGTCGAGAGTATAGATCCAAATCAGGGCTAAACATCAAGCCACCGAACAGAAAGCCTCCAGCTACAATCAAGGTCAAATCACTACTCCGAGTTACTACTAAGCTCAAAACCGTGACTACTGGCAAACTCCACAAGGTTATG
Source organism: Moorena sp. SIO3H5 (assembly GCF_010692395.1). Classification (GTDB taxonomy): domain Bacteria; phylum Cyanobacteriota; class Cyanobacteriia; order Cyanobacteriales; family Coleofasciculaceae; genus Moorena. The sequence goes on along the minus strand of NZ_JAAHHS010000166.1, from coordinate 5,125 downwards.
CGATCATGTATATAGCCAGAGGACATATTTTTTATAGTTGTTGTCGTCTTTGGAAAAATATGTTATAGTAAACAAGTATTGCATACGGGCGGTTAGCTCAGCGGTAGAGCGCCTGCCTTACAAGCAGGACGTCACTGGTTCGAATCCAGTACTGCCCATGTCCGTAATGAATATTTTTTTTATTCTGTTGTCGGGAATCCCTGTATTGATGCAGTCGCTCATAGGGAGGGGCTGCATCAATACAATGAAAAGCCATTTTTATAAAAATGGCTTGTAGCGATCGTAAGCATATGCTTACTAGCGATCGCTACAAGGGTTGGTTAGTAAGCAAAAGGGGCGATTATTGTCTAAAAATTCATCATAGCCACACTGGGAGACCCATTTTCATTCAGCTGTTTGTAGTCTTGAAGTTGCTTTTGCAGATCAACATGCAGGTGATCAATCTCCTCTTTTTCCAGGATTTCTAATAGGGCTAGATTCAAGGTTTGCTGGGCAGCAAAGTAGAGGTTGGGATCAGTAACAAATACCCTAATTATAATCACCCGAGCATTCTCTTCAATGTGAGAAAATAAAACTAGTTTTTTTTGCTCATGTAAGCCATCGATATAGGTAACTTTTTCTTCAATAGACTTACAAATTTGACTAGTTTTTTGCGCGGAAATACCATCAATTTTTAGAGTTAAATTTATACCCCACTCAAAGGTATTGCAAGTCTTCTGGGACCAATTTTCTACAACGCCAGCAATCATTTTAGAATTGGGAACTTTTTTGATAGAACCCCACTCAGTCAGACGTAGCTGTGTACTTCTCAGACCAATACTGACGATCTGAACAAAACCATTGACTCCGTCAACTCCTACCCAGTCACCGGGTTTATAGAGACCATCAGCGTAGATAATCACCGTACAAAACCAGTCATAGATAATGTCTTTTAATAACAAACCTAAGGCGACACCTGCGCCACCGACTAGACCGATCAGTGCACCGGCAGATGCCCCCAACAAAATCTCACTGCCTTTAATCACAGCAATCAGGATTGCTGCTGTCTGAAAAAGCCTTGGGAAGTAGGGGACGAACAAATCGTCTAGTTCAGTTTCAGTGTGTGCCGCCAATCCGGCTAGCACCTCCCCCAGTAGTGGAGCAGCACGGTAAAGAATATAGGTAACAATGAACAGAGCGCTGACAAAGAGAATCTCGGGGATTTTCTGATTCTGTTCAGGACTAAGATGCCTTGCCACAACACTATGTACTAGCCATAGTCCAGCCAGCCAAATTAGCCAGCCTAATGGTGCCCTCAGAATCTTAATAAACTCATCGTCTAGGGTGCTTTCTGTAGCACTAGTCAGACGCTCGATTCTGTGAATGATTATTGAAGTGAACAAACCTCGACAGATTTGGGTGAGCAGGAGGATGATCACCATAATAACTATTGTGGAAAGAGGGATGTTGCCGAGCTGGAAGTCGGACTCAAATATCCTTTCTTTGATTAAGTTGATAAGGTTTTCCATAGTTTTGACTAAAATAGAACAGCAGAGAGCTCCATCTGCCTAGTTGCACTGGTTCTTAAACTTAGATATTGCACTAGGACAAAACTAGTTGATAATAGGTAAAGTTGGCTGGAATAGCAGATGAGTTAAAGACTAGTTATTAGTTACAGCGGTTTGCACTTCAGTTAGGTACAAAGTTTTGGGTTTGTAGGGAGCAGGGAGCAGGGAGCAGAGAAGAGGGAAGATGAGAAAAAATGTGTACCTGATAGTTATGCAAACCGCAGTACTGTGTTTAGCTAATAACTAGTCGAGGTTTTATCAATGTAGATAATAATTTGTGTTCCATGAATATTAACTAAGAAGTTATTAGCTTTTAGTTAAAGGTAAGACATCTCAGTATAATCTAAAAAACTCAACACCAACTATAGTAATAATACTGTAGTAATAATACTGATCATAAATGTATTATCAATTAACGTAGTAATTGCTTAAGTAAGAGGACTTATAAACTAGGATTAAAGGAATCAAGAATCGAGCTATAGCAAAGGGAAGAGGGAATAGGTAGCAGGGAGTAGGCAATAGGGAGTAGGCAATAGGGAATAAAAATCATCACAATTTGTACACGGATTGCTAGACTGAAATAAGTAATGACTTACTTCTTAACTATTCAAAATATAACACCACCAAATAACCTATCAAATCTCCATATTTTTCATATAAATGTAAGTAATTTTTAGTTCAATTAACTATTAATATTTATTGCTTGATTATTGTCTCGACTATCAGTTTAGATCTAACTCAGCTAAAATTTATCAAATTCAAGGCAAACTAACTAAAACTTTAACTAGATCAAGATTGGATAAAAAAAAATATGATGATATAAAATTCGTTCGATAGTTTATCCCTTTATATACAAGGGAACAGGGAACAGGGAACAGGGAAAGAGCTCGGAGGATTTTTTGGTGTTATTAAAAAGCGATGCAGCATGGTCTTAGTGCGCTGCATCGCTACTCCCTACTCCCTACTCCCTAAAACCTAGGACGAGCTACCTCACCCTTGGCCAAAAGGCCACGCTACGCGAACATCCTTCTAGGCATAAACTTTTTGATAGTAAGCTTGATACTCTTGGGATAGCAATGGTTGCCACCAATCCCGGTTGCTGAGATACCACTCAATGGTTTTACGTAGGCCACCTGCTAAGGTTTCCGTTGGTTCCCAACCCAGTTCAGTTTTAATTTTAGTCGCATCAATAGCATAGCGACGGTCATGGCCTGGGCGGTCTTTGACAAAGGTAATTAACTCTTGGGCTGGAGCGACCGGTAGATCAGGGGCTAATTCATTCATCAGCTCGCAAATCTGGTGAACTAGATCAAGGTTTTTGACTTCGTTATTGCCACCAATGTTATAGGTTTCTCCTGGTTGACCTTTGTGAATCACTACATCTAAAGCACGGCAATGATCACCCACATAGAGCCAATCTCGAATATTTTGTCCATCCCCGTACACCGGTAGAGATTTGCCTAACAGGATGTTGATGCACATCAGGGGAATTAATTTTTCTGGAAAATGATAGGGTCCGTAGTTATTGGAGCAATTAGTGATAATAGTCGGGACCCCATAAGTATGGTAATAAGCCCGGGCAAGATGGTCACTGCCAGCTTTGGAAGCAGAATAAGGACTGTTGGGGGCATAGGGTGTGGTTTCACAGAAGGCTGGGTCATCAGCACTTAGACTGCCATACACTTCATCCGTGGAAACATGGAGGAAGCGATAATCCCTTGGTTGTCCTTGATTTTGCCATTTTTGCCGGAAGGACTCTAGTAGGGTAAAGGAACCGACCACATTAGTGCGGATAAAAGCATCGGGTCCTAAAATGGAGCGGTCAACGTGGGATTCAGCAGCAAAATGGGCGACAGTGTCGATGCTTTCTTCCTGGAGCAGGCGGTCTACTAGAGTGCGATCGCATATGTCTCCCTGGACAAACCGCAAATTTGCTTTCTCTTCCAGACCGGCCAGATTCTGCCGGTTGCCAGCATAGGTCAGAGCATCCAGTACCACCACGCGATCGCCTGGGTACTTTTCACACCAGTGATGAACAAAATTCGAGCCAATAAATCCTGCACCACCTGTTACTAGTAATTGGCGAGGTTGTCTAGTAGTCAGGGATTTTTGTTCAGAAGAATTCATGATTAGTGTTAGTGGGTTAGTGCTTCAATGGGTTAGTAGAAAAGTCAGCTATCAGCTATCAGCTATCAGCTGACGGCTGACTGCTGACCGCTAAATGCTTCCCTTAAGTTAGTTCAACTTGAGAGTCATCACCAATCATGAATCGTAAGGCTTTTGGATGTTGGGGTGCAGCTTTAACTTGAGCTCTTTCTCCAATTAAACTATCAACAATTCGTTGATGAATTCCCGTTAATTTAGCCCCTTTTAGAATCACGCTATGCTCAATATCAGCATCTAGGAGAGTAGCTTGGTCAGCAATGCTAGTATATGGACCAATAAAGCAGTTTTCTAGATGGCAGTTTTCACCAATGGTAACTGGACCACGAATGGTACAATTAGTAATATAAGACCCCTTACCAATCTGTACCCGTCCGCTAATTCGACTTTCGGAGTCAATTTCACCATCAACAGCAGATTCTAGGCAAGTATCTAGAATAATCTGGTTAGCAGCTAACAAGTCATCTTTTTTTCCAGTATCGAGCCACCAACCTTTGATTTGAAAAGCTTCTACATTTTTTTGCTGATCAATCAAGTATTGAATCGCATCGGTAATTTCGAGTTCCCCTCTAGCAGAAGGCTGGATGTTAGCAATTGCTTGATGGATAACAGGAGAAAATAGGTAAACACCCACCAGTGCTAGATTAGAAGGAGGAACTTTCGGTTTTTCTACTAGCTGCAACACTCGGCCAAATTCATCGACTTTGGCAACACCAAAAGCAGTAGGATTTTCTACTTCCCTTAGCAGAGTAAGAGCATCCAGATTTTTCTTCTGGAAATTCTCTACAAATAAGTTCAGCTCACTTTGAACCAAGTTGTCTCCCAAGTACATTACAAAGGGAGAATCTTCGAGAAAGGGTTGGGCGACTTTAACGGCGTGGGCAAGTCCTAAGGGTTGGTCTTGGAGGATATAGGTAATGTTGGCTCCGAAGCGATCGCCATTTCCTGTTTTAGCCTTAACTTCTTCCCCAGTTTCAGGACTGATAATAATACCGATATCAGTAATACCAGCAGCGATAATGGCTTCAACCCCGTACCACAAAATTGGTTTATTAGCAACAGGTACTAACTGTTTGGCACCAGTATAAGTTAGGGGACGTAAACGAGTGCCTTTTCCCCCAGAAAGAATTAGTGCTTTCATAAGCTATATGAAATCCTCACTATAAAGTCTGAAATATGAAATATGAATTATTCAAGGTTGTTTGCCCTTGGCGTTCGGTGAAGGGAAGGTTGAAGGTTGAAGGTTTAAGGTTGAAGGTTTAAGGTTGTTTGGTGCGCAGGTTGTTTGGTTGAACTTGAACTATAGCGGTTCTCATAGTAATCAGGTACACAGGATTGTTTTCCGATTCCCAATTCCCGATTCCCGATTCCCGATTCCCGATTCCCGATTCCCGATTCCCGATTCCCGATTCCCA
>NZ_JAAHHS010000165.1 GCF_010692395.1 Moorena sp. SIO3H5 | reverse complement strand
TCTCAAGCATTACCCGGGGTAGTGGCAATGCGGGCACAATCGTGATTGATACCAAAAAATTGCACGCCATCGGGGGTATTCTAAATACCAGCACCTTCAGCTCCGGTAATGCTGGTGAAATTACCACTAATGCCACAGAATCTATCATCCTGGAAGGAACAAGCCTTGAAGAGCTTGGGAAAATCCAGAGCGACGCTGAATCTGGAGCAACTGGGAATAGCGGGAGGGTGGTTGTTGACACTCCAGTTTTGCAATTGCGTGATGGCTCTCAGATCAGTTCGACTAATCGGGGTAATCGTGCTGGGGGCAGTCTAATAGTTAGAGCTAACTTAGTCGAAGCCACTGGTACCTCACCTGATAGTGTATTTCCCACGGGTTTGTTCACAAATACACTTGGCTCTGGCACTGGCGGTAATTTAATCATTGAAACCGAGCGTTTACTTGTCAGTGATGGAGCACAATTTAGCTCTAATGCCTCTGGAGATGGAGATGCTGGAAATATAACGATATATGCGTCCGAGTCGGTAGATGTAATTGGCACTGATGCTAGTAACCTATTCACTAGTGGCTTATTCACTAGTGGAGCAGTTTTTGGTACTACTAGGGAGGAAATTGCTGGGAAGGGCGGCAATCTCCTGATTGAAACTGGGCGTTTGCGAGTGGCTGAAGGGGGACGTCTCTTAGCCTCTGCAGTTGGTGCTGGGGATGCTGGCGATATTACCATTCGGGCCACTGAAGTGGAGGTCAGTAATTCTAAAGTAGATTTTACTGGCTTTATCAGTCGTATTTTTGTTTCCGTGCGTCCAGGAGCCACTGGCGATGGCGGTAAATTAACCATAGATGCTGAACGGTTGCACATCTTGGATGGTGGACAGGTCACTGCTTCTAGCTTAGGGGATGGTAAAGCTGGAAATATCATCCTCAATGTTAATGACATAGAAGTCACTGGTATTTCAGAAGATGGTGAGTTTCCTAGTCGCATTGCGGCCTTCTCTGATCGTGAGTCCGACTTCTCTGAAGGGAACTCCCCTGCTGGTAATGTGACCATTACCAGCAACAACTTGAGAGTTCGCGATGGTGCCGAAATTTCCGTCAGTGCTCGTGGTAATGGGGAGTTAGCTGAGGCCGGTGATCTCAAAATTACCGCTGAATCGATTCTATTAGACGGGGGCGCTACCCTTTCTGCGGAAGTCAATGCTGGGGATAAGGGCAATATTATCCTAGATTCCGACCTAATCTTGATGCGCGATCGCAGTAATATCACTACCAATGCTACAGGTTCTGCCACTGGCGGTAACATTACTATCGATACTAAGTTGCTAGTTGCCCTAGAAGATAGCGATATCACGGCTAATGCTGAAAATAGCTTTGGCGGACGAGTGATTATCAATGCCTTAGGCATTTTTGGTAGTGAATTTCGAGAAGAACTTACTCCAGAAAGTGATATTACCGCCTCTTCCCAACTGGGAGCCTCCTTTAGCGGTACCGTCGAAATTAATGCACCATACTCCGACCCTAACGCTGGATTATTCGAGCTACCGGAAACTTTTGTTAATCCCAAACTGCTCGTTGCTACTGGTTGCGGTACTGATGATGGTAATCAATTTACCGAATTTGGCCGGGGTGGCTTACCCACAGACCCCACTCAACCTCTTGTAGGTCAAACCCTGTGGATGGATTTACGTCCATTACCTCGCCACAGCGCTCGCCGTAGGAAAAATCGAGATCATGCGGCTAATGCTGTTAATCCAGGTAACTCACGTCGGTCTAGAATTATTGAAGCTAATCGATGGATTATTAATAACGACGGAGTGGTCGAGTTAGTAGCTGATTCACCTCAGTCGAGTCCGTTTATTTCCTGGTTTTCTCCTTATTATTGCCTACGGTAACAGCACTTGGAACTATGGCGCTACCCGACAGGTGTGACTGTGACCAACAGTGCCGGGAACTCTAAGACTGAGAGTAATCGGCCAGACAATTCCATGAAATGCGTCAGCTTCCCCTTTTCCAAAAAAGCTCATCCCCTCACAAAAAGCCTACCAACAGATACCATTTCACTAATGCAATTGGGCTTAGTGGGATTACTCGAAGTTGGAAGTCTATGTTTATTTTTCCAGCATCCCACCCTCGCTCAAATTACCCCAGATAATACCTTGGGAGATGAAAATTCAATCGTTACTCCCAATCAAACTATCCGTGGTGCAATAGCAGATTTAATCGAAGGGGGAGCAATACGAGATAGTAACTTATTCCACAGTTTTCTGGAATTTAATGTTGGTAATGGTCAACGAGTTTATTTTGCTAATCCCGATGGGATTACTAATATTTTGACTCGTGTTACTGGCAGCAACCTCTCTCAAATTCTCGGCACCTTAGGAGTAAATGGTAGCGCTAATTTATTTTTGCTCAATCCCAATGGTATTAACTTTGGAGCCAATTCTCGCTTAGATGTAGCAGGCTCCTTTGTAGCTAGCACTGCCGATAGTGCAGTATTTGACAATGGTTTCAACTTTAGCGCTAGTGATCCAAACGCCCCACCATTGTTAACCATTAATATTCCCACCGGTTTGCAATATGGTAGCAATCCTGGCCCAGTCAACGTGACAGGAGCTAGTTTAGGCATAGAGACAGGGCAAACCATGGCCTTACTTGGGGGTCAAGTAAACCTCAATAGTGCCACTCTCCAAGTGTCAGGGGGACGGGTGGAATTAGGAGGATTATCTAGTCCAGGAACTGTTGCACTCAATGGCGCGACATCCGTTAGTTTTCCTGATGGAGTCCAACGAGGTGATGTCTCGTTGACTAACAGTAGCTTAGTAGATGTAACTAATGTTAATGGCGGAACTATTGCCATCAATGGTGCTAACTTCGACATGTCTCAATCCAGTTTACAAGCTGGATTGACTTCAGGAGCATCAATACCAGATGCCGTAGCTGGGAATATTAGTATTAACGCTAATGGCAACACCACTCTCAGTGACTTGAGTTTGATTGCTAATGATTTACTAACAGGAGCGATAGGCAATGGCGGAAACATACAGCTAACCACTAGCGCCCTTAGTATTACTGGTGGCTCAAGAATTCAAACCGTTACCAATAGCAATGGCGGATCAGGAGATATTGAGATCAAGGCTAATGGTGCGATTAATATCTCCGGTTTCACTGAAGATGGGTTATTTAGCGGTATCCTAACTCATTCCGCTGTTGATACTAGTGGTACGGGTGGCAACATTACCATTAATAATGCCGAAGGGTCACTGAATCTAGGGAATCGGGGATTTATCGGTACAGTTACCAACAGTAGTAGTAATGCTGGTGCGATCGCACTGGATCTCAATACCTTAGTCCTGGAAACTGGTGGACAGATTATCACCCTTACCAGCAACATAGGAAATGCTGGAGACATTACCATTAACGCTACCGAAAGTGTGACCATATCTGGGGAAAGTCGGGATTTTGTCCCTAATCCTTTCCTGGACTTAGACACCTTTGACTTAAATGATCTGGAGTTTATTACTGACCCTAATCCCAACGTAGCGGAATCCGGACCAGGAGGAATACCCTATGTGTCCATTGAACGGACTCCAGAACAGATTATTAATGGCACCACCGTATTAGGTGCAGCGGAAAATCAAGTCGATTACTTCTCCTTCAGCATTACCACTAGCAATAGTCGAGCTATTTTCGACATCGACAATGGCTTTACTAGGGAAGACGACAGCGTAGATACCAAGATTTTCTTGTTTAATCAAGGTACAGGAGAATTATTAGAGGTCAATGACGATTCTCAAGCTGCTGATGGTGCCGGTGGCAGTAGACAAGTCTTTGACAGTTTCACCCTCGACTCCTTAATTGATACCACGATCACTGAGCCAGGGGTTTACTTACTCGGAGTCGGTGCATTCGGCTCTGATGCTAGTAATAATGAATTGATTGAGGGCACAAGCCCACAAGTGGGGGAGACTTACACCCTGCAAGTGTCTTTAGAAAATCAAGGCACTGAGGGCGTCTCGTTACCGGAAGACCCCTTTAATCCAGATAACTTTAATCCGAATGTGGAAGCCAGGAGCGGCTTATTTTCCGAATCGACAGGCACAGGTGATGGTGGCAGCTTAACGATTAATACTGACAAATTGATATTGAACAATGGTGGCAGAATTTCCACCGATACCTTTGATGCTGGTGCTGGTGGTCAGATTACTTTAAATGTTGGCTCATTGCTGAAAGTGAATGGATCAACCTTAATCTCAAGCAATGCCCGGGGTAGTGGCAATGCCGGTACAATCGTGATTGATACCAAACAATTGCAGGTGATTGGGGGTACTCTAAAGACCGACACCTTTAGCTCCGGTAATGCTGGTGAGATTACCATTACCGCGACAGAATCTGTGATTCTCTCAAGTACAACCGTCGTTGAAGAACTTGGGCGCATTGATAGCAACGCCAGGACTGGAGCAACTGGCAATGGAGGGATGGTGCTTGTTGACACTCCAGTTTTCCACTTGCGCGATGGTGCTCAGATCAACTCGCTTAATCGGGGGGATGAGAATAGGGGGGGCAGTATAACGGTTAGAGCTAACGAACTCTCAGCCATTGGTCGCTCACCTGATGGTATATTTCCCAGCGGCTTCTTTACAGCTACACGGGGCAACGGCTCTGGCGGGAATTTAACCATTGAAACCGAGCGTTTGCTTGTCAGTGATGGAGCAGAATTTTTCTCTGATACTTCTGAAGATGGGAATGCCGGAAATATCACTGTCTACGCCTCAGAGTCGGTAGATGTGATTGGCACTGATGCTAATGGTACAGTCTCTAGCGGCCTATTGACGAGTGCAGTAAATGTTGATACTACTCGGGAGGCAACTGCTGGGAGAGGGGGCGATCTAGTGATTGAAACTGGGCGTTTGCGAGTGGCGGAAGGAGGACGCCTCCAAGCCTCTGCGGTTGGTCCTGGGGATGCTGGCAATATTACCATTCGGGCAAGGTCGGTCGAGGTTAGTGATGCCTTTGAAGATTTTACTGGCCTGGTCAGTGGTGTGTTGGTTTCCGTGGATGAAGGAGCCACTGGCAATGGCGGTGAATTAAGGATAGATGCTGAACAGTTGCATATCTTTGATGGTGGACAGGTGATTGCGTCTAGCTTAGGGGATGGTCAAGCTGGGGATATCTTCCTTAATGTTAATGACATAGAGGTCACTGGTATTTCAGAAGACCCTCAGTATCGTAGTCGCATTGCAGCCTTCTCAGAAGGTAACTCGGCTGCGGGTTCCGTGACCATTACCAGTAACACCTTGAGAGTTCGTGATGGTGCCGAAATTTCCGTCAGTGCTCGTGTTTCAGGGGATAATGCCCAGGCTGGTAATCTCGAGATTACTGCTGAATCGATTCTATTAGACCAGAGCGCTACCCTTTCTGCGGAAGTCAGTGCTGGGGATAAGGGCAATGTTAATCTGGATTCCCAACTAATCCTGATACGCGATCGCAGTAACATTACTACCAATGCTACAGGTACTGCCACTGGCGGTAATATTACTATTGATACTGACTTGCTAGTTGCCCTAGAAGATAGCGATATCACTGCCAATGCTGTAAATAGCTTTGGGGGACGAGTGATTATCAATGCTTTAAGCATTTTTGGCACTGAATTTCGAGAACAACAAACCCCAAATAGTGATATTACCGCCTCTTCCGAACGGGGAGCTTCCTTTAGCGGTACCGTCGAAATTAATGCACCATACTCCGACCCTAGTGCTGTATTATTCGAGCTACCGTCCACTTTTGTTAATCCCAAACTCCTAGTTGCCACTGGTTGCGGTACTGATGAAGGTAATCAATTTACCGAATTTGGGCGGGGTGGCTTACCCACAGACCACACTCAACCTCTTGTAGGTGAAACCCTGTGGATGGATTTACGTCCATTACCTCGCCACACTGCTCGCCGCCGCAAAAATCCTTCGAGTGCTGCTAGTGCTGCTAATCCAGGTAACTCACGTCGGTCTAGAATTATTGAAGCTAATCGATGGATTGTTAATAAGGACGGAGTGGTCGAGTTAGTAGCTGATTCAGTTCAATCTAGTCCCTTCATTTCCTGGTTTTCCCCTTATTATTGCGTAAGGTAACAACTGGGGTGTGGGGTGTGGGGTGTGGGGTGTGGGGTGTGGGGTGCTCATAAGGGTAGGTTTTTTACTTTGTGCGATGGCCATAGCTTAAACTTCATGCACTTTTTGTCTGATAGTATGATACATTGCATCTCTTGCTAGATATACATTCTGGGCGTTATCGCCGTACGCGATGAAGCGTTCGCGAAGCGTGGCCAAAGGCCTCAGCTTCCGCTAAAAGCGATCGCGTAGCGTGAGCAAAGCGTGAGCAAAGCTCAATCCTGGTCTGAACGATCTCCCAAAAAGACTCATAATAAACAGCCTACCCGACTCCCGACTCCCGACTCCCAACACCCCACACCCCACACCCCACACCCCACACCCTATTCCCTAAAAATCCTCTACCATCCATTCTGAGGACCGCTCACCTAGTTCGATCGGAATACTAACCACTTTGCCTAGTCGTGGACGCTCACGGGTGTTGTTAATGAACTGTTGCACCTGGCTGGCTCCTCCCCAACCTTGGATATAGTTGGCTACTGTATCTAAATGCTCTAGGTACTCAGCTTCAGAAAGGGGGAAGGATTGCTGCTCTAGATACTTCCACATGATCTGAACAAAGATTTTCCCTTGAGTCCTCCGAACCTGGATGTCATAGGAGCGTCCCCACTTATTGAGCAGGAGTTGGTGCAAGTCCTGTCCTGTCATAGCCTCTTGCTCTAACTTCATGTTTACATTTTGTTACAAATACAACGCTTCTTAACTTTATGATAAAGCGTAAAAGAATGTAATAATACTTATAGTTCAAGCCGTGAATCCTTATATTGCAGGGATTTGGGCAACCCTGTCCAGTGGTTGAATTACACTACAGTTAGAAAAACAGGGTTCAAAAAATTCTGGTAATTTTCCCAGAATTGTAAAAAAAGTATACCTTTAGGCGTTCAGTTATGGCTCAAGCTTCTGGCTCTCCAGACGTTCCAGATATGGGGCGTCGCCAATTTATGAACCTCTTGGCGTTTGGGACAATTACCGGCACATTTGTTGGAGCTCTGTACCCAATCGTTAAGTATTTTATCCCCCCATCCAGTGGTGGGGCTGGTGGTGGTGTCACAGCTAAAGATGCTTTGGGCAATGACATCAATGTCAGCGAGTTTTTAGCTAGTCACAATGTAGGCGATCGCACCCTGACTCAAGGTCTCAAAGGGGACCCCACCTATGTGATTGTTACTGAAGATCAAGGTCTTGAGGCTTACGGTCTCAACGCGGTTTGCACTCACTTAGGCTGTGTTGTGCCTTGGAATGCTAGTAAGAACCGGTTCATCTGTCCTTGCCATGGATCCCAGTATGACAATACTGGCAAGGTAGTACGGGGACCAGCGCCTTTGTCTCTAGCTTTGGCCCACGCCACGGTAACAGAAGACGACACCCTAGTCTTCAGCACCTGGAAAGAAACTGACTTCCGCACTGGTGAAGAACCTTGGTGGAGTTAATTGCTTTAGTCCTTAGTCCTTAGTTTTTAGTTAATTGACTAGTGCTAATCAACCATTAGCAATTAACAAGTTGCAATTTTTAAATTACCAATTTTTGAGTTTTTTGGCTTAGTGATGAGAACACCTGATGTATCGGTGATGGTTAACCGTGGCAAGGGGATGATTGCCAGAACTATTGTCTTGGTTGTGGCAGCTGTGGCCCTTTTCTTTGCCAGTGATCTGGCAGTTCCCCAGTCAGCTGCTGCCTATCCCTTCTGGGCACAGCAAACTGCTCCAGCAACCCCTCGTGAAGCCACTGGCAAGATAGTTTGTGCTAATTGTCACCTAGCAGAGAAACCGACAGAAGTGGAAATCCCCCAATCGGTACTGCCAGATACTGTATTTGAAGCTGTGGTTAAGATCCCCTATGACCTAGAAGCACAAGAGGTCTATGGTGATGGTTCTAAAGGTGGCTTACAGGTCGGTGCCGTAGTGATGTTACCCGAAGGTTTCAAGATTGCTCCTCCTGACCGGATTCCGGAGGAAATGCAAGAAGAAACCGAAAACATGTACTACCAACCTTACAGCGAAGAACAGGAAAATATAGTACTCGTTGGTCCTCTACCAGGTGAGGAGTATCAAGAAATTGTATTCCCAGTTCTGTCTCCTGACCCGAGAACTGAGAAAAATATCTATTTTGGTAAATACCAGCTTCATGTCGGTGGTAACCGGGGACGGGGTCAGGTTTACCCCACTGGGGACCTTACCAATAATAATGCCTTCAATGCTTCTGCCACTGGTGAAATTACCAAAATTTCCTTTGAAGAGTATGTTGGCTACGACGTCACTATCAAGACAGCAGATGGCGAGACTGTAGTTGATACGGTTCCCCCTGGCCCAGAGTTACTGGTTGCTGAAGGAGATCAGGTAGTATCAGGACAAGCTCTGAGTACTGATCCTAATGTTGGTGGATTTGGTCAAAGGGATGTAGAAGTGGTCTTACAAGACCCAGCTCGGATTAAGTGGTTGATGCTATTCATCGGCGCGATTATGCTATCTCAAGTCTTGCTAGTTATTAAGAAGAAGCAAGTTGAGAAAGTCCAAGCTGCTGAAATGAATTTCTAGTATTAGGTGGCTAGTTTAGAGGTCACAAAGCGCGTTTGTATCTGGGTTGTAAACACAATTCTTGGCGAAAAAGGCAAGAGGCAAAAGGCAAAAGGCAAGAGGGTAAAGAAATCCTCAGTTTTATTGTCCAATAACAAAATCCTTGCTAGGTTTACATCTCATTTATAAACGCTATATTGCGATAGTTATTGGTTAAAGGTTGACAGTTGATGGTTGTAGGGATGTATAGTTGTGTCCCTTGGCTATCAATGGTCAACCTTTGTTTATTTACGGAGTCGGAAGTCGGGAATCGGGAATAGAAATATAGCAGTCGTATCTGAGAGCTGATTTGTAAACAAAAAATTAAGACGCTAATCTTCTTGTCATCAATCCAATTAGAGCTGATTTATAAAGTAAAGCTTAAGAGTACTCAAGCCCTTGCGGTATATAGTTTTCAGTTGATTATCCGCCTCTACAAGCTCAATCCCTGAAATCCTTGTACGGCAATGACTTTATCTGAGTTTACAAATCAACTCTCCAGCAAATAAGTGACTAGTGTAATTCAGTAAGCGATTGTTATAATTTTTGTTATAGTATAATAAATTCTTATAGATATAGCGTTTCGCGCTGTGAGTGGGTAGTGGGTTGGAAAAAAGCCAACTGGGTCAAGGTTTTGGCAATTCTTCATTTCTTCAGCTTGTAAATACACCAGTGCTAACTGCTATTAAGGTGAGAGTAAACGCATCTTGTCAATAAAACAAGGGTAGTTCTCAATAAACCAAGCCTTATTGCACTTGTTGACAATAAATTTTCGACATATAGTGTTTATTTAATTTGAAAAACACTATATATACGAATCAATCAAGTAGACCCGTTTACCCTGCTATTAAGGTGTCATCGTTATCAAAAGAAAGGAGGCTAAAGTGACTACTGATAAAATTAATCAAAGTAATCAAAATAGCTCCGAAAATATTTCTAATCGTGCGTCCGATAAATCCCATCTGGAAAACATAGTTAATGAAAAATATGGAGATAAATTTCATGATCATCTTTTGGGTGAATATAAGATTTACATAGAAATGATGGACAGGATTAGCTCTAGGAGAAATCAGGCTAATCAGTTTTATATTTCGTTGTTATCGGGATTGTTTGGATTAGTGTCAATATTGATTGATAAAAATTTTTTTTCTAGCTCTCATAATCTTATACTTTTATTATTATCTTTTTTGGGGTTGATATTATGCTTTGTATGGTTAACAACCATAAACTCATACAGGCAACTTAACTTATTGAAATTCCAGGTTATTGGTGAAATGGAGCACTACCTACCATTTGCTTGTTACTCCAGGGAATGGGAAATATGGAAGGATAATAAAAAAACATATATGCGGTTGACTGAAGTTGAGAAATATGTACCAATAGTTCTTGCAACAGCATACTTCGTACTGTTTGTTTATTCTGGATTTAATCTAATAAATAAATGATTTTCGGGAGCTTATACTATTGCCTGGACAGGGAGATAGTCACTAATACTGCTTTAAAAAAACAGGATAGGTAAAATTATATCATAATTTATTTTTCGGAGAAGAGCAAAGCGTGAGAGTATTAGCGAATTCAGAAGAGTTTCGATTAATAGAGTTTGATTCAAATAAAAATGGTTTTTCTGTTTGTATTGTAGGTGGTGTTCATGGAAATGAAACTTCCGGAATAAAATCAATTTCAAAACTGGAAAATGAATTATTGACAGAAAATCAGCTTCTGTCCGGGAAATTAATAATGTTAATTGCAAACTTAAAAGCAGTTAGGCTCGGACAAAGATTCATTGATTTTGACTTGAACCGTGCATTTGGAAACCCTAATGCTTTTGGACATGAGTCTAATCTTGCTAATTTTCTATCGCCATACTTATCGACCTTAGACTATGTACTTGACTTACACTCAACTTCTGCTTCGACACGCCCATTCTGTGCCGGAAAACTAACGGAAAATCATCTAAATTTATTTCAGATGATTGGCTTTGAGATTTACACACAAGGATGGGAGGTTCATAGACAGTATACTATGCTTGTAGATGACGTTTATCGCCTAGGTGGAATTGGTATTATTGCAGAATGTGGAAAGACAGATGAGTGTCAGACAGATAAAGTAGCTTATTCTGCTGTTATCCGTCTTCTTGAAGCACTAGGCATGTTAAAACCTTCTACCTCAGCTCAGATTCATACTTCTATTAATCTGACTATTATTCATATAAATCAGATTATTAAAGCAAAAACAAATTGTTTCTCATTCACACGCCATTTTGAAAATTTTGAGTTAGTAAATGCTTATGAAGTAGTTGCTTGTGATGGATATGATCCTCTGTCATATCCTTATAATTTTATAATTTCAATGCCAACTCAAGGTTCTCTTAAAGAAAGAAATGAAGCTTTTGGTATTGGTTTAATTAAATAAAAAAACTGACACATAATATAACCTAAAATACATTCAAAAATAGCATAGCATGAATTCACATAATAGCAAAAATGTATTTATATCATGGACTGGAGAATTTGGTAAGATTATAGCTTTATACCTAAGAGATGATTTACTTCATTATGATAGTTTGAATCCTTGGATTTCAGACGCTGATATTACTACAGGAGCACCATGGTTTTCTGAAACTAATAGAGCTTTAGAAAGAGCTGATTTTGGCATTATATGCCTAACTCCAGGCTCTTCTAAAAGACCATGGATAAATTTTGAAGCTGGTTTTATCTTCGGAAAGCTTAGTAACTGCAAGCTAGTAACTTTTGGTGAGAAACTAAGCAACCCTCTTCAACAACTTCAAGCAATTGATGGTATGAAAGCGGAAGATTGGATAAACCTTCTTGAGCAGATGACTGAGCGTAGGCGAGATGAGTGTAATGCATGGGTACAAATGAAGTTTCCTGAGTTTGAAAAGTTGTTAAGAAGAATAGATCAATCACCTTATGCTTATCTTTCAGAAATGGATAGAGCAATTGGAAATATTCAAGACTCTGTAGATAGATTAAAGGAAAATAAACTTGCATGTGAAAATGTTTGCTTTCAACAAGTGATTCTCGATTCTTATCTTGAAATACAAAAATACTCTTCAAAAATCAATAAAAATTATTATGTTCCAGCATTTCAGTATCCTCACTATCTTATATCTTTGCAAAATAAGTTTAATCCCATTGTTAAAGCCATTGCACTTGTTAAAGTAAAGGAGCAGTTTTGGCAGCAGTCTTTGGGTAGAGAGATACTATTGACATCTAATCGAAATAATATACGTGTATTTGTATTTGCTTCTGAAGAACAGCTTATTGAGATGCTTGATACACTTCAACATCATGCTAATAGATATAGAGTCTATGCAATGAGCCGATCAAGACTCTCTAGAGAGTTCGGCCCTCCTTATGATCAGAATTTCTCAATTGTCGATGCATCAAATAATAAGTTACTTGCCAATTATGAGAATATTCAAGGGCAAGAATTTATATGCTTTACTGCTGATCAAAATATAGTCGATAATTACGATAAGAAACTAGATGAAATTATTAGTAAAGCTGTATTTATTCCTAATATAAATAGGAATTTAAGAGATGTTGAAATTGAACGTTTAAGAAATCGTATGTTTAATCCTAATCATTTGACTGATTATGATACAAGGACTATAGAAATGTCTTTGTATATTGATATTGAAGACTATGATAAACATGAAGAAAAACATGCTTATTATAAGGAAATGATGGAACGAATGATATCCATTTTTCGAGAACATAACCATCATAATTCAGAACCATGTCAGGTTTTAGAATTCGGTGCTGGTACAGGAATTTTCACTGATCGCCTTGCTTCTATCGAAGAAATTGAAAAGATAGTAGCAGTAGAAATTGACTGGCATTGTTATAAAAAGCTTAATTCTAAATTTAGAAGGAAAGAAGGCAAGGTTAAAATCTTACATCAAGATAGCCGAACATATGATCCTGATGGAGTATTTGATTATATTTTTTCATCCTTTGCCGACCATCATATTAAAATTATCGACAAGGAGCAATATTTTGAAAATGTAAAACGTAATCTTAAACCCAATGCTTTAATGATTGTCGGCGATGAGTTTCTTCCAGAGCATGACTCAAATGATAAAAGTGCAAGAGAAGCTGCTTTGAGAAACTATCATAATCACATTATTGACCTTGCTAATCAACAACAGGAGTTTGTTTTAGCTACTCTTGAGCAAGAAGCATTGGATTCTGGACTTCGAGAGATAGGGGACTTTAAAATCTCTTGTCAACAGTATGAAGAGCTATTGACAAATACTGGATTTGAGTTCAAGAAAGAAAAGATAGGACCTCTTGATAAAAGTAATGTAGGAGGGGTCTATGTGTACGTAGCATGGTTGCCTACATAGTTAGACCTATCAGACTATAGACTACCTCATCAAAATCTCAATTTCTGCACCTCCCGCCGTTTCGTCTCTTTCCCCCATCTATAGCAATTCTACGACTTATGAGGTACAAAGCGATCCCCCTAAATCTCCCTTTTTAAGGTGGACTTTGAGCTTGATAAGCATACCTCATAACTGCAAGAAACGCTATATCATACTTGGCAATTGCTGAAAAGGCAGTACGTGGATTCAGAGCCTGATTATCGAGGCTGGGAAAATACCATCGATGAACAAAGAGAACAGATTAATCTTCTGTTGTCTGAATCTCCTAGCCTCAAGCCTTATCTTGAATCGGTCTTTTCCGATTGCTACAAATATCCACTGAAGAAGGTGAGCAGGAATTATCCATCTGTTAGTTTTCCCCAGAATTGTCCTTTCACTTCTGATATTTTATATCAAGATTGAATTGAAGCGTGGTTGTAAAAGTGGAACTGGCATCTTGCCAGTGGTTGTAAAAGTGGAACTGGCATCTTGCCAGTGGTTGTAAAAGTGGAACATAAGCTATTTTTTAGATAGCACCACGATCTAGATAAACATGCCAGACTATACTGTAAGATCAGGAAATATTTTTAGGGATTTAGGATTTAGTAATGCTCAAGAAAAGTTAGCTAAGGTTAAACTAGCTTCACTCATTTCCGATATTCTTGATGAGAGACAGTTATCTGATTCAGAGGTTGCTCTAATTTTTAAAATTGATATTCCTAAAGTCACAGATTTAAAAAATGGTCGCTTGCAGGGTTTCCCCTTGGAAAAACTATTATATTTTCTGGTAGCATTAGGTCAAAATATAGACATTATGGTCAGTCCAAAACCGGAAACTGTATCTAGTGGGAGCATACAAGTAGTGCGAACGCACTATAATTAAAGTGTCGTTATGATTGCGAATATTAGTCTTAACATCTGCCTATATGAGTGTTTTTGAACGTTCCAAGCACCTCTATGTATCTCCTGATTTTGATAAAATCATAAAAGACACAATTCGCTTTTTTAATCAAACTCCAGTTCATCAACTTCCGCTCCCAGAGCGTTTTCATGGTACCGGAGTCTATGCTATCTATTGCATTCCAAAATCTGGGATTTACTCAAAGTTCCATTTAGTCAATAGAACGGCATTTCGTATACCCATTTATGTAGGTAAAGCAGTTCCAAAAGGTTGGAGACAAGCCAGGCAAACATCATCTAATAAATCGAAAGGTTATGAACTCAACAATCGCCTCCGGCAACACAGTCGTAGTATCACCCTTGGAGAAGGGCTGGAGCTGTCAGACTTTTTTTGTCGATTTATAATTCTTGAAGATAAAGAGAGTGATTTAATCGGGACTGTTGAAGCTGCGTTGATCCGAAAGTATCAACCAATTTGGAATACACTCATTGACGGTTTTGGTAATCATGATCCTGGCAAAGGTCGATATGAACAAGCAAAATCTGATTGGGATGTTTGTCACCCAGGGCGTGCTTGGGCAGATAAGTGCCAAGGTATCCATTCAGACAAAAACCAACTCTACAAAAGTATTGAAGAATTTTTGGAAAATTTAGATCAAGAAAATGTCTAAAATTTCGTGCTTAGAGCTATTTGCTGGCGCGGGGGGTCTAGCCACAGGTATTCGGCTATCTGGAGTCAAACATAAAGCTTTTATTGACTGGAATAAAAATGCCTGTCAAACCTTGTCCCATAACTACAGTGACAACCTTGTTCACAATATAGATATTCGTGAATTAGATTTTAATCAGTTTGGTTATGTAGACATGATTGCAGGTGGACCTCCCTGTCAGCCATTTTCCATGGGGGGTAAGCATAAGGGGGATAGGGATCAACGAGATATGTTTCCCTATGTTTGTAAGGCAATAACCACTTGTATACCTAAAGTTTTTATCTTTGAAAATGTCAAAGGTCTTCTGAGAAAATCCTTTGCCAGATATTTTAACTACCTTATTTTAAGATTGATTTATCCTGATGTTGACCGGAAGGATTGGGAAGACTGGGATTATCATCTGAAGAGACTGGAAAAACTCCATACCTCAGGTAACTATGACGGGGTAAAATACAAGGTGGTTTTTCGATTAGTTGATGCCGCCGATTATGGCATTCCTCAGCGCCGGGAACGGGTGTTCATTGTTGGCATCAGAGAAGATTTAAGTATCCAATGGTCTTTCCCGAAAAAAACTCATTCTCTCGATGGCTTACTTTGGTCACAATTCGTTAGTTATGATTATTGGGAGAAGCATGGAATCAAGCCTTCAACCACTGAAAATCTAGATAAACGAACCCAGCAACGAGTTAATCGGCTAAAGCAACAACTCACTCTATTCACGCCATCGTTGAAACCTTGGAAAACAGTTAGAGACCAAATTGGAAAACTGCCAGAACCTGATTCATTAGGTAGTTTTGACCTTGAGCATGTCTTAAGAAAGGGAGCAAGAATTTATCCAGGACATACTGGCAGTTACATTGATATGCCTTCCAAAGCGTTAAAGGCAGGAGATCATGGA
>NZ_JAAHHS010000164.1 GCF_010692395.1 Moorena sp. SIO3H5 | reverse complement strand
ACTTGATCTGCTATCTAGGATCAGCCAAGGGCTGTGGCAACGCTATGAGAATACTTTATCGCGGTAGTGCATGCTACACCGAACAGCTTTTGATTAAAATAAACTGACAGCTGACAGCTGACAGCTGACAGCTGACGGCACCTCAAGTAGCACTCAAGTAGCCCATATGCTTACCAGGCTCCAATGTTTTGGCAAAAAAAATGTAGCGCTTACCACGCTAGTCAGGTACAATGAGGATAGTTCAGATAATTCTCCTCAAGCACTATGAAAGCCTACTCTGTTGATCTTAGACAAAAAATTATTGATGCTTATAATCAAGGCAATATCTCTCAACGTAAGCTTGCTAAACAGTTTAATGTTGCCTTAAGCTTTGTTCAGAAATTACTCAAACAGTATCGAGAAACAGGAAATATTGCTCCCAAAGTTCGCACTAAACAAACTCCGATAAAACTTACCCCAGAGCAATTAGATATTCTCCGAAATCTTGTCATCAAAAACAATGATGCTACCTTAGATGAACTCCGGATTTGGTTAGCAGAAGAAACGGGTGTTTTAATTGGTCATTCCACAGTCGATAGGATGATTAAACGTTTGAATTTAACCCGGAAAAAAAACTATAGACACCACAAAAAGAGGAAAAAATAATTTTTAAAATAATCTTGATATTTTATCGATAATCGAGACTCGGTCAATGGGGAATCGTAGTCATATTAATGATTCCCCATGACTCATCCCAATTACCAAAATTGTTGTAAGCGGTCAGCGGTCAGCGGTCAGCGGTCAGCGGTCAGCATTCAGCTTCAAAAAAAGCTAATTTGGGGTAATTTAAAGGTGCCCTAAATTTCTTCAGCTGCCCGCTGAATCAGATGACGAGCAACAGTTTGAATCCCAGTATGCTCATAACAATTGGTACTAGCGTCTAGAAATGCTGCTACATAGTCTAACTTGTCATCAGCAACTTCTATCACGCCACCCATACGATCAAACAGTGACTCAGGGCTTAACCCAGTAGAGGAAATTAAATTATCCATCCAGTCACCAACTGCATCAAAGGTGTTACGGATAAATCCCAGTTGCTTGAATTCAGGAATTGAGTCACTGAGCATGGTAAAGGCAGGATTGTTTGCTAGAGGCGACTCCCCTCCTTCATCCAGGCTCTTTCGGACTTTAGATATGAAGTCAGCACCCAGAGGAATTAGACCATCGATGGCAACTAAGGCTACCATTCGCATCAGAGCTTCGTTATGATAGTTTTCTTTCACAGAAGCAGCAAAATCTACCGGATTCAAGCCAAGGCCGTGAATCTTGCTATGAGCGATCAGTTCTCCGACGAGTTTTATACTCAAGTCAACGGATTGAACCGTGTCAGCTTTGGGAGTTAGTTTGTCTAAGAATGGGATCCAACGGAAGGTATCCCCGACTTTATCAGCTAAAGCGGCTGCTGCGATCGCTGTGTCAGTATTGTCAAGAGTTCGGTAAATCCAGATAGCTGTTTGGTATCCCTGGTCAGGGTCTTCGTACAGCTCCAGGGCGCGCTCGCGAATTGACTCAATGTCATCTGGATATGTTTTCCCTGTCACTGAGCAAATTGTATTGTCAAAACCGACGAGATTTTCCCATTCCCCCGGAACAATAAAATCCAGTACATTCAGGATTTTTACGGTTAAATTATCCTCTGGTAGTTCGTCAACTAATTCAATAATTGATTGACCCATTTTCAGTTTCTTTTACTATAAACTTCTCTCACGAAAACATACACAATTTTAAATGTCAATTGTGAAGGAATCATGAAAAAAAATTGTCAGCTATCAGCTTTGCTTAGGTATACCAATTCGCTTAGGAGTTGTGATAATTTTTGTTCTCTTTTGCCTACTCCCTGCTCCCTACTCCCTACTCCCTGTTCCCAGATCCGCTGTTCCCAGATCCGCTGTTCCCTTTGGTATAGCATACTGAGTCAAACTAATTAACGTCAAAGTCTTCAGGAAATTCAGGAGAACTTGGTTGAGCTTCTAGCAGTGCAGCAACCCCATCCCCCTTGAGCTGATTTCCAATTACTAATAGCTTTTTGCCAGTAACATTATAAATGTCATAACGTTCATTACCTTCAAAAAGGTTGTTACCAGGAATACTAGCAGTGCCTAAATCTGGCTGAGATTGGCTAATCGCTACCAAGCCATCCCGACTATTGTTGATAATTTGGTTATCTCGCAGCACAGGACGTGCAGACCCTTCAATCACGACCCCGTCAATGTTGTCACGAATCTGATTATTTACTACCAAGGGTGAACTGTTGCCCCCTATCACCAAACCATGACCGGTTTGCTCAATAATATTACCCCGGATTTCTCCTGTTGCTTCCCGAGTTACAGAGATACCGTTTCCTTGGTTATTGGCAAAACGGTTATTTTCTATCAGAGGGTTTCCTTTACCACTAACAAACACTCCTTCGCGATCGCTATTGATAAAGGTATTGTTACGAATGATGGGATTGGTGGATTCTACCCACACACCACTCCCTCTGGTATTAGGATTAGTAATAGTTAGTCCCAGAATCTGAGCATCTTGAGCTGCTAATATCGTTACGTTCTGACCAGCCCAAGTGCGACTGAGGTAAAGACCGCCACCAATTATAACTACTCCTTCACCTCTAGCGGACTTGTTTGCCTGGAGAATCATGCCAGGTTTGAGTTTAAGGGGAAAGGTTTCTCCCTGTTCAACGGTGTACTGACCTGGGGCTAGGTGGATAGTAGCTAAGGGACGAGCTTGCTGTAAGGCATAGGTAATAGTTTTAAAGGGATTAGCAGTGGTTAGACCAGCGTTTTCGCTGTCTGTACCTTGTTGAGAATCCACATACAAAACTTGCTTTATCGCTGGTGGCGACTGCTCAGGGTTCGGTCTCGGGAAGGTACGAGTAGGAAAATTGTCTGGTGTTGGTCTACTTATCCTGCCAGATGAATCCCATTGCTCACAGCCTGTTACCGCTAAAGCCATCATTAATCCAGCAGCAACTAATACAAAGTTAGGGGATTCAGTTAGCTTAGAAACTTTGTATTGCAGCATTGTCAAGGTTAGTACTTAACTTAATTGGAGCAAAATATTTCCCCATTATAGCGTTTTTCATCACTATGAAAAACGCTATAGTTGTGTACTACTAGCCTAGTCAATTAGGCTAGTCAATTTCTTCAGCAGCACGAAGAATTAAATGACGCGCAACGGTTTGAATACCAGTATGCTCATAGTAGTTAGTGCTAGCGTCTAGAAATGCCGCGACATAGTCTAACTTGTCATCGGCAATTTCTACAAAACCCCCGAGACTGTCGGAGAGTGAATCACGGCTTAATCCAACCGAGGATACTAGATTATCCATCCAGCCACCAACTGCATCAAAGGTTTGAGTAATGAATCCCTGTTGATCGTCATCTGGGATTGAGTCCTTGATGGCTTCAAACTCATCATTGTTGGAAAAGGATGATTGATCTCCTTCTTCCAGGGTATTTCGTACTTTAGACACGAAGTCTGCACCAAGAGGGATTACCCCATCAATGCAAACTAAAGCTACCATCCGCATCAGAGCGGCTTTATCATAGTTTTCCTGGATAGAAGTGGCAAACTCGAAGGGATTCAAGCCAACCTTGTGAATTTTGCTATGGGCTAGTAGTTCCCCTACTAATTTCAGACCCAAGTCAAGCCCTTGAAGCTTGTCCGCTTTAGGAGTCAGTTTCTGTAAAAACGGGATCCAGCTAAAGGTATCCCCAACCTTGTCGGCTAAAGCCGCTGCTGCGATCGCTTTGTCAGTTCTGTCAAACTTTTGATAAATCCCAACCGCTTTTTGGTATCCTTCATTCGGGTCTTCGTAGATGGCGAGGGCGCGATCGCGAATTTTCGTAATTACGTCGTAATCCTCTTCCCCAGTTAGCTTGCGAATCGTGTGGTTAAACCCCACTAAGTTTTCCCACTCCCCTGGGATCACAAAATCCAGTGCGTTCAGTATTTTTACGGTTAGACTATCGGTTGACAGTTCATCAACTAACTCAATTATTGATTTACTCATAAAAAAACACGTTTAATGTTTGGAAATACCGTTTCTAGTAGACCGGGTCGGAAAGTTGAACCTACACCCTCCTAACTATAACAATCGGATTTCAGTTGTGAAACTCTCCAAAACCGGAAGTGGAGCAACAGACCACGACGAAGTATGGGTGAAAATTGCTTCAACTGCTGGTAAATACAACAACATGAGTCGCGCTCATTTTCCCCAATACCTAAAACCATTAACCTAATACCCAACACCTATCTAGGTTTGAGCTTTGTTGTCACCCCGTGAGCTTACTTGTTCTGGGGTTTAACCTATTCCGGTATAGTATGTCAAGGCTCTACGATTACCGGTGTTCCTATAGCAACCTTTTCAAATAAATCCCGGACATCTTTATTGAGCATTCGGATGCAACCGTGAGAAACAGCTTGTCCGACGAGTTCCTCAGCAGTTGTTCCATGAAATCCAATATAATCCTTCCCATTAGTCCAAAAACCAATCCAGCGATCGCCAAGGGGATTATTGGGCCCTGGAGGAATTACTTCACCTGTCCAAGGATGCTCCCAAGCTGGATCCTGAAGCTTTTCGATGACTTCAAAATTACCTGTTGGTGTTTCCCAACCCACTTTACCAATGGCAATTGGGTAACTGTTTAGGACTTGAGCCGCTTGATAGACATAAACACGACGTTCACTCAATTTAATCACCAAACGAGTAATTTGAGTAACCTCTGGTGGCAAGTCTTCTTCTAGAGGAAGATATAGATCCCGGTCTCCAAGGGGAGGCAATTTTGGGGCTTCAATTCCCGGCAATTCATTTTGAGGTAAAACCTCTTTAGGAGTAGGAACAGGAATACTTATTTTTTCAGAGGCAGCTACCTGCTGTTGCCCATAAAGTATTGGAATTACTATACTCAAGCAGAGTAGCTTTAAGCTCCGAGATAGTAATTTATCTCTCACCATTTCTAATTAGTTTTTATTTATAACAACTTTATAACATCACTTTAATCTACTTGAAAAGCAACATTGTCAAAAACGTTAACACCAAGGTAATTAGTGATTTTGGCAGACCAAAAGTTAGTAAATCTACTGATAATCTATTCCGGAAACAATCTATTATTTCCGTAGATTTTACAGTAGATTAGTGAATTTTAAATTCTTCGATTAACAGAAATATAAGTTAAGTTGATGATGAATATTAAAAACTTGAATGTCTGGACAGGGACTACCTTGTCATTGCTGCTGTGTACCCTTACTATGGCTCCCGCTAAGGCTAACTCAATGGATGAACAAGCCCAAAACCGGATCCTGAAACAAGACCGGGGGCAAGAGCTTGACAAAGGTACTATCAAGAGTATCGTTGGCAATATAGTAAAGATTAGGCTTGACAACGGTAACAGCAGGACGGTTTGGCTACCCACTTCCAAGCTCAGGCAATGGCATTTGATAGAAGGTAAGCAAGTCTTGATGGCTGGAAATCGTATCGTTAATGTGGTTAGTTCCAGTGCTTTGGCGAGTGCAGAGACTACCAGGGTTACCAGTCGTGTTAGCGAGGTGTTAGAGTCTGTCCAAAAGAGGCGTGTCGAACGGGTGAACGCTCTTCCGAGAACTGTCATTTCCACTCCTGTACAGCCAAGAGTGATCACTCCTCCTCCAAGGCCATTTGGGATACCTGTTAGAGCACTGTGGTAGTGCTCAGGGGGTGACAAACAGCCTTAAAAGCTTTACGGGGTGTGGGGTGTGGGGTGATGGGTGTAGGGAACCCACCCCTAACCCCTCCCAGGAGGGGAAAGATCAGGAGCTGGCGGAGTTGCGACGGGACGGTTAAATCAGGTCTCGGATCGATTGTTATCCCATCGGCTCACTCCAAATTCCCTGTCAGCCATGCAAGTTCCGCACACAGAACCATGCGCCATGAGCGACGGCATCAAGACAGATGCGATCGCATACAGAAGTCAAACCATTAACAACTGCGTCAACACGATGGTTTATGGTTAACGGTTGCCTTGATAGTTGACAATATAGGACTTACGCAAATCCCTCAATTTAAAGCTACCTGTAGGGTGGGCAAAACCTTGCCCACCCTACTTTTCCCTGCTCCCTGCTCCCTGCTCCCTGCTCCCTGCTCCCTGCTCCCTTCTCCCTAAATTCTCATCAAAAATATTGCCCGGAGTTTTAACTCCGGGCTAATCAATAAAGTCGATTAAAATCGGGTAATCATTACCTGAACGGGTTACTGATAATTCTATTGTGGACCTACAATATAAGGTGAGGAAACTCCTTGAGCCTTACCTGCTTTAACCAAAGCCTGATAAAGCATAGAAACCATCTCAGCATGAGTAGCAGGTTCATTGGGTCTGAGCATAGTTTTGTCACTGTAGTTAACAACTATACCCGCTTCTGTTGCTGCTGCTACTTTCTCAATCGCCCACTCAGGAATCTGATCCTTATCTCGGTAAATCTCTATGGTTTGGGCTGGATTCGATGAAGGTTTAAGATTAAGACCACTAATTAGGCTAACCAAAATCTGTACACGAGGAACCTTTTGCTCAGGACGGAACTCCTGTCCAGGATATCCTGACATAAAGCCAGTTTCGGTAGCTTCATCAATTGCTTTAGAGGCTGATTTATCAGTAGGTTTATCCTTGTAATTTACTCGTTGTCGCTTCTTCTGCTCTTTAAACACTTTTTGAATTTGAGCAGCTAACTCTCCCCTTGTCACCGGTCTGTTGGGTAAAAATTTCTGATTAGGTAAGTTAACTAATGCCTTGTCCCGGGCTAGAGGTACCAAGAAAGGACTTGCCCAATGATTATTAGGAATTTCATTGATTTCAATCAAGCGGAAATCGCTAACATCTGTAGGGATAATAATAGTTGGTGATGAGGCTCCGGCTTGGTCAGAACCAGTGCTACCGTCAGTACTGCCATCCCCTCGGGCTTGGTCAGAACTACCGTCAGTACTGCGATCGCCTCGGGCTTGGTCAGGCCCTGTGCTACCGTCAGTACTGCCATCCCCTCGCAATTTGCCCTTGCCCATGGTGCGGTTGGGATATCCTGTGGATGAGTACCCTGATGAGAATAGCCCCAGGAATGGACCAGTTTCTGAGTCCTCTAGTGAGTTATCTTGAGGTGACCCGAGAATAAAACCGGTAGCTGAATCAGGTGAATCTCCCCTGAACAAAGAACGATTTCTTGATTTGGAGGATGAGGAGCTTTCAGATGATGACTTATCCCCACCAGTGATTGATTTAAGGCTTGGGAATAGTGATAGTTCTCCCGTTGACTCAGTTGAATCAGATGATGCTATGGGAGACTCAAGGGATTTTAAGCTAAATTTTTCCCGGTTGCCCTTTGTGCCCCAAAAGAAAATTAGACCAACAGTGGCAAAAGCGACGATAATCGCCAGTAATTCATCAAGCTCTAGAATCGGTTTGCGGCTTGGCTGAGGAGGTGTTGGGGGAGGTGTTGGGGATGGTGATTGCTCGGACGGTGATTGATTTGTCATAGGATGGCTGATCTACACATCTTGACTGCTTTCCCTGGTTTTAAAGCCTAGGGATTGCTTGAAGTTACCTAGATTAAACCATAGCTATGTTCTTGACAAAAGATTCATATTTTCCAACCCCAGGTTAATCTTACTCCCCAAAATACTAGTAAACTTGCCAGTGCTAACCAATCACACCAGCGTATGCGCAGTTGATGCCACTCCACTTGATGCTCATTGGGACTAGTAAAGCCTCTGACAGTCATGGCACTAGCAATTTGCTCAGCCCGTAACAGTAAATTTTCCAGAAGCTTTTCCGCAACCATTAACCAAACTTGTAGGCTTCGGTTCAGACCGAGTTTTTTCCAGTTGATAGCACGAGTGCGTATGGAACGAGCTAAATTCTGTACTTCTTCTAGCACTAGGGGGATAAAGCGCAAGGAAAGGGTTAAGGTGAGCAGAATTTCCGTAACCGGAACATTCAAACGCCGTAAGGGTTTGATTAAGCTTTCTAAACCTGCAGTAATTTCTTCTGGTGCTGTGGTCAGCAGGAAGAGACTGGAACTATAAACTAGGGTAAATAGAGTTGTGCTGATCCGGATCGCTAAATCTAATGAGCGACGAGTAATCGTAACCGGTCCCCCACTCCAGATTACATAACGGTAGTCAGTAGGTTGGGGTAGGCTGAATTCTTGAGGTAGTCGTATTTGATGCTCAATTGCCATACCATCTGGAAAAGTCGCAGTCATCAAAAATGCAAAACATGCTATCATCAACAACCAACCCATTTGCTGACGCCACACCCGCCAGGGAATCCTAGCGGTAAGGGTGATGATAATCAGTAAGGAGGATAGCCCGAGCCGACAGAAGGGATTTGCCAACAGGGGTGCGATCAGAAAACTGGTCAACCAAAACATCTTTACCCTGGAGTCGAGGTGATGCATCCAAGTGAAGGGTTGTTCTAAATACAGTCCGATGGGAAGCGATCGCAATAAATCCATGTGAGTGCTGAGTGCTTAGTGGGTAGTGGTCGAGGCAGTTATTTGTCAAACACGAGTAGCTCGATTGAGGTTGATTTGAGCTTCTTCTCCATCACGGACTTTTTTGCCTCGCCACAGTAAGCGTAGTGGTGTACCGGTGAAATCTAATTGTTGGCGGAACTGACGCTCTATGTAGCGACGGTAGTTGTCTTTGAAGCGTTTGGGGTCGTTGACAAACAGGGCAATAGTGGGAGGTTTAGATTTTACCTGGGTACCGTAGTAGATTTTGCCCTGACGTCCTTGGCGATTGGTGGGAGGAGTGTACCAGCTAACAGCTTCTTGTAATACTTCATTAATTACAGAGGTAGAGACACGACGTTGATGTTGATTGGCAGCGGTGTCAACTAAATCTAATATTGTTTCGACTCGCTTGCCGGTCATGGCACTAACAAAGATTATTTCAGCCCACTCGATAAAACTCAGTCGGTCTTTTACCTGTTTTTGGTAGTCATAGATAGTGTAGGAATCTTTTTCTATGGCATCCCACTTATTAACTACAATTATCGCAGCACGCCCTTCATCAGCAATACGTCCTGCCAGTTTTTGGTCTTGCTCTGTCACGCCATCTATAGCATCAATCACCAGTAGCACTACATCTGAGCGGCGAATGGCTTTGAAGGCACGATTAATACCAAAAAATTCGGGTCCGTAAGTAACGTTTTTCTTTTTGCGAATGCCAGCAGTGTCTATCAAGCGATAGGTTTGGGCTTCAGTACCCTTTTCTGGATCTGCTGACCGTGCTACTACCATATCAATAGCATCACGAGTGGTACCAGAAATTGGACTAACGATGGAGCGATTTTCCCCAGTGAGGGTGTTCAATAAGCTCGACTTTCCGACATTGGGGCGTCCGACAATGGCGACTTTAATCTCTGGGATTTCTTCGATAGTGTCTACATTGGGCAGGTAGGTAACCAGCTTTTCTAGTAATTCTCCTGTACCATTGCCATGAATTGCTGAGACCGGGAAGGGTTCTCCTAAATTGAGTTCCCAAAACTGGGAGGCTAGAATAATTCCTTGCTGGGGAGATTCACATTTATTGACAGCTAGCACAACTGGGGTATTTTGTATACGTAACCATTGTGCGATCGCTTCATCTCCAGCTGTGGGTCCCGCTTGACCATCCACCACCAACACTGCTGCACTCGCTTCAGCCAAAGCTGCCATTGCCTGTTCTCGAATCAAGGGCAAGAACTCGGTATCATCATCAAAGACTAAGCCCCCAGTATCGACAACCAGGTAGTCTCGGTCTTGCCAGAAAGCAGGGCGATAAGTGCGATCGCGGGTTACTCCTGGTTGGTTATGAACAATAGCATCGGTCACTCCTGCCAAACGATTGACCAGGGTTGATTTCCCTACATTCGGGCGTCCGATAACTGCAACAATTGGCAGGGCCATAAATGGATCTCCTCACATGAGGAGTGTGAATGCTTTAGTCTTTAATTCTATCGCAGTTCTCAACTGGGTCAGGTCCTAGGGAGTCGGGAGTCGGGAGTCGGGAATCGGGAATCGTAACCCACCCCTAACCCCTCCTAGGAGGGGAATTGGGAATCGGGAAAAAATTCTGTTTTCGTGATTAGCATCATACACGCTATGATACTTATTTGATAGGCATTTTGATATAGATTCTTGTCTATTTTTATCCTTTGTGATATTATGCGATGCCAGCTAATTGGCTCTGCTATGCTATCGCTTAGCGGCTGAATGCTCGCGCATCGTATTTTTTTTCAACAGACGTTTCCGAAGGAAAAGCTACAGAGTCCGGGATTACTCAGGGCTGGGCTCATAATAATCATGGCTCAAACCAGGTACAGCCACAATTTCCCCTTCGACGTCTCCTAACATAACGTTTAACCCTACACCACCAGCCTTAGTGCGGATATAGGCTAAACCAAAGACTCCCTGGTCAGTTTCCGTCAAACTGGTGAGCTTGCCCACTTTTTTTCCATCTACGGTGATGGCGCTCCCTAGGTCAGTAGGAGCACTTAAGCGGATACCCCATAGTCGTTGCTTAACTCCTTTGTAGGTATTCAAGCGCGCAATGGTTTCTTGACCAATGTAACAGCCTTTGCTAAAGGAGATGGTTTCCCACAAACCAGCTTCGAGAGGATTGTAATCTTCCGTGAGTTCATGACCAGGCGCAGGGCGTCCCTGTTGGATACGCAACTGTTGCCAAACGCGATCGCCTATAGGGATTGCTCCTGCTGTGGTTAAGGTCTGCCAAACCTGGGCAGCATTCTCGGCAGGGCAAATTACAGTATATCCTGGCAAGGCTAAGCCACTCCCGACAGCGATGCGGACTTGATTATCCCCGAGCATCAGTTGCTGGTGACTAGCATCTTCTCCTGATATCTCGACACCCAACCCTGTTAAAAGGCCATTACTTTCGGGTCCCATCAAGGAGAAAACAGCATGGTGCTCCGATACATCCTGCAATTCCACTCTATCCATGGGAAAGATATAACGATCCAGCCACTCCATGATCTGCTGGCGGCAATTTGGAGAAACTAGCAATAGCACTGCGTCTTCTAAGATATAAGCAGTAACTAGGTCGATAGTCCGAGCAGTAGATGTGACAAAAACCGTTTCACAGCCTTGGCCTGGCTGTCGTGTTTGGAAGTCATTGGTGCTTTGATTGTGTAGATAGCGTAGTCGGTCATCACCAGATACTTTTATCAACCCCCAATGGCAACAATCAACTAAGGCAACTCCCTGACGGGCTGCTTCAATCCCTGCGGCATCATTGCCAAAACTTACTGGAATCATCCGTGAAGCCACCGACTCAAACTTTGCCCCAGCCAGGCGCTGGGCATCTAGCAATTGGTCATTTATCATTAGTATCTACTGGCAATCCTGCCACAACGTCTTCTACTAGCTGTTTGGCTTTAGCATCTAGACACTGCCAATCTACCTCACCAGCCTGATCAATCAGCATCGGATCAATGTCTACTGGCTGAGAGTCTAATTCAGAGTGGGTTGGTTTATAGTCACGAAAACAGACTTGGAAACACAAATCCCATATATTAAGGGCGACTGTTGTATCTTGATGTGCCAAAGACAACTCATAGCCCGGTATGGGTGTAGTAACGTTTTTATAGGTGATTTTCCAGTTTGTTGGCTCCAACTGCAGCCGAATTTGATCTATTATACGAATAAACGCCGGTTGCATCAGCAGTTGAGCTTGTTCCCATGCCAGCGTATCCTTAAATAAGGGTTTCATTCATTAACTCCCAAACAGCCCTTTAAGGGTGTTATCCTACCAGCCATTAAATAAAGCAGCAATTATTCCTGACCAGCTTCGTCGCTGTTAATACTATACCGATAATCGTAAGCGGTCAGCCCTCAGCCCTCAGCCCTCAGCCCTCAGCCCTCAGCCCTCAGCCCTCAGCCCTCAGCCTCTAGCTGATAGCCTCTAGCTGATAGCCTTAAGCATAATGCTGATAACTGATAGCTGATAGCTGATAGCTGATAGCTGATAGCTAACTGATAATCAGAATAGAAATTGTCACAGTCCTGGTCAATAATACCGATCAGCGTATGTTAAACATGAGACAGTTAGCAACCCGCCCCCTTGGTGCGGAGTTTTAATCTTCCTTTTTGTGAAATCTTAGGCACATCAATCCTATGTTAGGCAAGTTACTGGACGGGCGTTACCAAGTGACTCAAGTCCTCGGTTCCGGGGGATTTGGCAAAACCTATTTAGCCAAGGACACGAAGCGTCCAGGTAACCCAAGCTGTGTTGTTAAGCAACTTCAGCCTCCCAATGGTTCTCAGACATTTTTAGACACTGCTCGACGGCTATTTAGCAGGGAGGCTGAAACCCTAGAAAAGCTGGGCAATAATGACCAAATTCCTCGACTACTTGCCTACTTTGAAGAAGACCATGAGTTTTACTTGGTGCAACAGTTCATCGAAGGGCATCTATTGAGCCAAGAGTTGTCACCTGGTCAGCGCTGGCAGGAAAACCAGGTGATTGGGCTATTGCAAGAAGTTTTAAGTATTTTGGAATTTGTCCACCGTCACGGTGTGATTCATCGCGATATTAAGCCCGATAACCTGATCCGACGCACGGCAGATAGAAAGTTAGTGTTGGTGGACTTTGGTGCCGTTAAGCAAGTTCAAACGGATTTGGCTAGTGCCTATAGACAAACTCACCATACTGTGGTAGTAGGCACTCCAGGCTATATGTCCAGTGAGCAGGCTTTGGGTCAGCCCTGTCCTAGCAGTGATATTTATGCCCTAGGGATTATTGGGATTCAGGCACTAACCGGAATGGTGCCAGATCAGTTTCATGAAGACCTCAACACTGGTGAAGTTAACTGGCAATCTCTGGTGTCAGCGAGTGTAGGATTAAGTGTAGGATTGGCGAATGTCCTTACCAAAATGGTTCGCTACCAAGTCAAAGACCGTTACCAGTCGGCATCCCAGGTTTTACAAGACTTACAGCAATTGAGTGCTAATTCAAAAGCGTACTCCATCAATTCCCCAACCTACTACTCAATTCACAATGTCCCTACAGTAGAAGAAAATTTCCCACCAGAGCCAGTATCAACCCCGTTCTCAGAGCAACAAACTTGGGATGCAAATGCCCATGGAGGTTCTACTCCAAATAAACCAGCAGCTTCTCCGTTGCCTCCAACTAAGGTAGATCGATCGGATAATTTGTCTTTGATCATTGGTACTGGTATTGCCTTAGTGACGTCTTCGATAGCTGGTATGATCTACTCCGTGCGTTCTAGCTCTTGGTCACCACCTAGAATAGCGCAACCAATTCCTCCTAGGAGTACACCCAATCGCCGTTCAGCTCCGGTAGTATACGAGCCACCAGTCCCAGCAGCCCCAGGTAATTGCCAGGTGACAGGTTTCAGTGTTAATGTGCGCTCCGAGCCGAATGGGTCAAAAGTAGATCAGCTGAATCAGGGAAGCAGTCTGGTTCTAACTGGTAGTGGACAACCTGGCTGGGTAGAAATTAGTTCACCGGTTACGGGGTGGGTGTTTACAAATTTGACTGACTGCGCACCAACGGTTGAGCCAGTGGTGGCATCGGCTCCGGAGAGAAATGTTCCAAAGAGAACGATTAACCGAAAACCAACACCTGTGGTCAGGAGGACTCCATCGTCACCACAGACCCGTCAGCCAACACCAGCACAACCGGTAGATAATGGCTCACTAATTTTGGCAAGAGCAGTGCAAAACTATCAGGCAGGAAATATCAAGGGGGCAATTGCGATCGCACAAGATGTTTTGCCTAGTAGTGCGGCTTTCAATGGTGCCCAAAGCAAAATTGACCAATGGCATAACGAATGGGTATCCTTTGAACGCAAATTTGATAAGATTCAACAAGCCTATGAACAGGGTAGGTGGGTTGATGTGTTGAACTATGCTCAGAACAGCAATTTGCCAGCACATTGGCGTCAGAGGTTAAATCGAATCATCAATGAAGCTCGGCAGCAACAAGCAAAAATAGAAGCTCAAAGAAAGCAACTCGCTGTACAGAATCAAATTGGTTCTAGAGCAAAGCAAGAAATTCAAAACAATTCACAGCCTGCTTCACGACCGGTTTCTATTGCTGCACCATTGCCTAAACAGCCAGTGGTTAACGGTCAGAAAACTACTGCACCACCATCGTCTAAATCTACTAAAATCAAATATTACGTGATACTCAACGACGGGAGTCTCAGTGGTTTAGCAAATGCCAAGAAAATTGTCCCTGGTGCTTTTTTGGGTCGATTCCCACAAGGGTCTCGAATTCAGATGGGAGCATTCAAAAATGAAGCGAAGGCCAATGCTTTTGCTAACCAACTACGTCAACAAGGAATGAATGTTTCAATCTATATGCCTTAATAATTAGGGGTTGCAGATTTAAGGAAAGAAAGGGAGATCTAAAGGTGGAATTAAACCCTCATAATTGTCCCAATTCAGGGGAACTTTGATAGTTTTTTTCACCCATGATTGGGGGGCTAGGGGGGCAAAACCATTCCCATAAAATGCAACGCCAAAATTCCCACACTTCCCACACTTCCCACTGAGTGCATGGGATGTTTTGTAAGACTCAAGTTGAGAATTGTCCGTTGAGGTAACCGCACTGATGCTTGAGTACTTGAGGGACGTTGCTTTCGCTCACAGGGGTAGGTTTTTTACATTTGGGTCGGGAGTCGGGAATCGGGAGTCGGGAATCGGGAGTCGGGAATCGGGAAAACCGGGAAATGGGGAGAATTATCCCGGAAAATAGTGTGTATTTTGATACATATTTTGAGGAATTTATACGTAATCAAAGTCCCTACTCGCCCCTTTGTAAAAAACCTACCCTTATGAGCGTTGCTTTCGTCCCACTGAGCCCCTGAGATTTTCCTGGGCCGACCAACCGGCAAGACCCGTCGATTCGTTCCCGTAGCGGCTCCAAAGGAGCATTGATCCTGACCCGATGGAAATGGCTTCGGCTTGGGTTTTAGCCGTATATAACAACAGTTGTGATGCTTCTTGATGCAGTCGCTCATGGGGGAAACCACGGCAGTCGCTCATGGGGGAGACCACGGCAGTCGCTCATGGGGGGAACCCCCAAGACCGCGCTGCCTCCCCAAGACCGCGCTGCCTCCCCAAGACCGCACTGGCTCCCCAAGACCGCGCTGCATCGCTTGTTGAGGTTGTTAATATAGTTCAAGACACGTTCATGTTGCCAGTATATGTATCTGTTCAATGGCGCCATCGACATCCCCAAACCACAAACAAGTTTCAACTGCATCTAGCCGCTGCTGCGGGTCAATCTACCTTGCCCAGATTATTGATTTTGTGATACCAGTCAGGAATGTCACATCGTTGTGAGGTAGTTCCAATCTCAGCAAAGATATTCCAGTATCCGTCATGACCGGAGATGAAACTAAAGAAGAGGGTCGCCTTACACCAAGCTAATTTAACCCAAAACTCACAGACTGCCAACTATAAAGGCGACCCTCTTCTAGCGGTAACTTCTGACCATCACCCAAGCAGATCACAGGTGTGGCCACTGTATGATGGTTGACCCAACTGACCAAGCTATCATGCACGCAGAAGACTGCACCTACACAGTGCTTTGGAAAAGA
>NZ_JAAHHS010000163.1 GCF_010692395.1 Moorena sp. SIO3H5 | reverse complement strand
CTCTCGCTGTGCGACTCCTGAATTACTTCGGAAGCCGTGAGAGAATGGACACAGGCATTTGGACACTTACCTGGGGAGTTCTTCTGGAATCTCCCACTCTCCCGTGCGACTTTCAGGTCGCACTGACGAAGTCGTCTGCATACCTTATGAGACTGATACTTCTTCTTCTATCCCTTTTCCCTTTTATTTGGGTTTCTTTATAGGATAGATTTTCTGCGTATTCTTTTATAGTCTCTTCCATTCCGTGGAGGGCTATGTTTGCCAGTAGGGGTGATATTATTCCTCCCTGTGGAGTGCCCTCGTTTGTAGAGGAAAGTGTTCCTTCGTCTATTACTCCGGCTTTTAACCATCCTTTGATTAATCGCTTCATAGTGGGGAAGGTATTTAGTTTTGTGAGTAGTTTTTCATGGTTGATTTTGTCGAAACATTTCGATATATCAGTGTCCAGAACCCATTTGGGCTTTTTACGAATACTGTCGAATATTGCTTCGATTGCATCATGACATGACCTTCCTGGTCTGAAACCGTATGAATTGGTTTCAAAGCGAGCTTCCCATTCAGGTTAAGCGTGCCTGTTTGGTTAGTGCTTGTAGTGCTCTGTCGTATATGGTAGGTATTCCGAGTGGGCGTTTTTCTTTTCGACCAGGTTTTTCAATCCATACTCTACGTGTGGGTTGTGGTCGTTTGTATTTCCTAAGGTTTTCTGCTAGTTTTAGTCTTTGTTTCCCTGTTAGGGCTTTTTGACCATCTATTCCAGCAGTTCTTTTCCCTTTATTTTGTTGGGTTACCTTTCTGACTGCGAGCATTTTTGCTGACCAGGAACTCATTAAGGTTTTTTGTAACCGTCTTACCACGCGAACATTTCCACGTTCTGAGGCTTGATATATTCGCTTTTGTAACTTAAATACTGTAATTTCTAGCTTTCGCCAGTTTACTTTATTCCATTCCGACTCTTGTTTCAGAGTTTTGGATATATTCATTACTACTTACAACCATATCTTTTCCTATTACGTGAGTCTGTTGGCGTATCCATTACGTTACATAATGGCCTTAGCTTCTGACTCTATCTTTCCGTCGTAGACCTTGCGGCTAACTACCTACTTAGGAAATCGACCTTTTCCTAAGAGCATCTACGCGGTTACTTCGTTCCTGTAATTCCATTTTCTATGCTTTTAGAGTGATACTATCCACCGGAAGTCTCTTAGAGAAATCATCACCTGGACGCCAATCCTTGTGATTCTATGTACTTCGTTACTTATTTGTTTCCAGCGTTTCTAGCCTTATTGCGCTGGCTGAAGATTACGATGGTTCGTATGTATCTTCCCTTTCGGTACTCTTGAGCATTTTTCCTGCTACTAGTCCCATATTTAGGCTTATAGGGTTTCGCTGTTCGACCCCGCTTTAGGTTAGAGTTTGTTATTTCTCAGTACCTAGGGGTAGGGATGTCACTCAGATTTCTTGAGGGTTGGATTCTCACCAACATGGAATTCAAGTTATCAAGGTGTAAACCTTGTGGCCAATCCCCCCAGTGTTGGGTTTCTGACCAACGAATCACACTGGCGTGCTCTTCACGCTGCCTACTTATTCTAAGGTGAGTCCTGCCTAGTTTGTTAATGGCCTTTTTACGGTTAGATGTTCGCGAAGCGTGGCCTACGGCCTTGCCTTTCTTTTTTCGGGAAACTCGACGTTGATAAAACTTTAATCGCTTTTCGCTTTTTCTATAGAATCTAGGATTAGGTTCGGAGCAACCATCAGAGTCTGTATAAAACTCTTTTAAACCTACATCTAGCCCGACAGTAAAACCAGTAGCTTCTAATTGCTCTGAATTATCTACTTTGACGCAAAATTGAACATAATAACCATCAGCCTTTTTGACAAGGCGAACCCGCTTAATCAATTTATGGTCAAAACGCCATAAGTCCCAGGTCCCCTTGAGTTTAACCTTCCCGATACCCTTTTTATCTGTGAACTTGATAGACTTTTTGTCTGGTGATAGCTTCCATCCAGACTGCTTGTATTCAACAGAGCGAGAATGTTTTTTAAATTTTGGGTAACCTTTCTTTCCTGGGTTTTTATTTTTGCAGTTGTCAAAAAACCTTTTAATTGCTCGTTCTATATTTTCGACTGATGCCTGACAAGCATGACTATTAAGGTCTTTTACAAATTCAAACTCATCTCTTAGCTGGGTGTTATAACGGTATAGTTCTTTTTTGCCAATTCCGTGATTATCCATCCAAAAACGCAGCACCTTGTTTCGGACAAACCTGGCTGTCCTTATAGCTTCGTTTATAGCCACTTTTTGCGGTTCTTTCAGAATAGCTTTGAACTCCATTACTAACACCTAAAAATCACCTCCTTGGTTTTTAAGTTTGCTTACTATTATAGACTACAATCTAGAGTTAAAAGTTCCAGGACAGTTAGGGAATAAATTCCCTGCGGGCTAACCCCATGGATAGAATCGGTGGGGCGTTGCGCCCTTAGAACTTTCGGTCATATTCCTCAACATCGTACCCTCGGATAACAGCCATGAGTTTGATCAGAATTAACACTATAGAATTACCTATTTCCGCTCATTCCCACTGCCATCACCAGCATCATCAACATCAGCCTAGACGCTTTGATCTTGGGTTACCAGTGAAAACAATTTTGCTGGGATTAACCTTTAGCATCTTCAGCCAAGCTATCCCTTCAAGAATGGTGCCACTAGGATTAGGAGGAACCACGGCTTTAGCCCAATCAACTCAGGATGTTAGGGCAAGAAACCTGGATCATACCATAGAAAGAAAATTTTTGTTTGTAAACCCAGTTACCGGCAACGACACTAGTGGTGATGGCACCCAGGATTCACCTTTGAAAACTATCACTCAGGCGCTACAAGCTGCCCAGCCCAATACTGTGATTGTACTCTCTAGCGGTATCTACAGCAGTGAGATGGGTGAAACCTTCCCTCTACTTCTGAAACCCGGTATAAAGCTACAGGGCAACCCCCGCACTAGAGGTCACGATGTCGTTATTCGCGGCGGTGGTACCTTTGTTAGTGCCACGGCTGCTAGTCACGATGTCGTAATCGTAGGTGCTGACCAAACGATTATTTCTGGCGTGACCCTTAACAATACTAATCCAGAAGGTTATGGTTTGTGGCTGGAAGTCGGTTCGGTTTTAGTGGAAGACAATACCTTAACTGGGAATACCAAAAGTGGGATTGCTGTGGAGGGAAATAGTACACCAACAATTCGCAGTAACTACTTCTACAAGAATCAAGGAAATGGGCTCAGCATTTACGGAACCTCAAACACTCAAGTGGATGACAATGTATTTGAAAATAATGACTTAGGAATTCTGATTGCGGAAAACGTTGCACCCCATATTGTTAATAAT
This sequence comes from Moorena sp. SIO3H5, assembly GCF_010692395.1. GTDB lineage: Bacteria > Cyanobacteriota > Cyanobacteriia > Cyanobacteriales > Coleofasciculaceae > Moorena. The sequence goes on along the minus strand of NZ_JAAHHS010000163.1, from coordinate 12,355 downwards.
CTTATCACTGGCAATATAAATGGGGTAGTGGTTGAAACCAATGCTCAACCATTTTTCCAGAATAACCTGATTGAAAATTCCCAACTGGATGGATTAGTCCTCAAGGTCGGAGCTAATCCGGATTGGGGAAATTCACCAGAATCAACAAACAATACATTAAACAATAAATTAAAGAATATATTTCGAGGCAATGGCCGGTTTGACATTAACAATCAAGAGTCTGAGCCTACTCTGATTGCTTTTGGTAATCAGCTACAAAAGGAAACTAACAGTGAGGTTAATTCAGGGGAGACTGAAAAGGATATCATTCAAGAGTCGAAGCTTGAAACACCAGCTGTTAGTAAACCAGCTAGTACTTCTGATGCTTCTGACAACCAAGCTGTTGTTATGGCAGAGAACTCTAATCACTCACAGAAGACTACGCCTAATTCTCAGGAGAATCCAACCACCCCCAGTCAAGTCGTCCCATCTCAACCGCCTGCCGAAAAGGAACCTACACAGGAATCTACATCTGCTCAGGTCTCAGCAGCTTCATTTCCTGTTCCATCGAGTTTGGAGCCTCAGGCATCTACCTCGACTGATAACATCGGCAAAGACGCAGCTCTAGATAATTCTGCAAGTACTGAATCTTCTAGACCAGCAGCAAGGTCCCAAACTGAGAGTCAGCAAACCTCTGAAACCCAACAGCCTTCTGATGCTAGGACTCAACGTTCACATTCTGAACCCCTGACACCCCTGACTCTGAAAGTTATTCAAAACCAAGAGCAGTCATCTTTTGAGGAACCAACATCTCCAGCCAAACCAGGAGAGGATTCTAGCCGTTTTACTCCGGCTTCACCCTCACAGGACGTGATTGATGCGTCAAGTGATAGCTCAAAACCAACACCGGTACCAGCCTCGACTGAGGAGGTTAACGTTATGATGTCAATGTCTAGTCAGATCAGTACACCGGTTAATCAAAATACTAGTGATCAAAATACTAGTGCTAGCTCTAATTCAGGTAGCTCAATTCCAGTGTTTTCTACCAGTACCCAATCAAACTCGGAACAAAGGGGACCTCAAGGAAATAATCCTACTTCAGCTCTACCCAGTCAGGGTTACCGGATTTTGGTAAATGCTGAGAGTGAGCAGCAACAAGATTTAATGCGATCGCTAATTCCCGATTCTTTTCTGACCTCCTTTGAAGGAAGAACTGTCATGCAAGCGGGATTGTTCACAACCCTCGAAAATATTGATCGGGTTCTGAAATTACTCAGTAGTTATGGTTTGAGCACCACTATTGTGCCTCTGAATTACTGATCAGACCAGGCAACTGGGAATGGGGAAGCTTTAACAGCAAGGGTTTGAGCAACTACAATTGAGCACATACAAGGGAACTAAACACAAGTTTTTAGAATTTATCTCAACTCACCCTTGCCAAATTTCCGCCATCGTCAGCACAAAACCAGGTAAAACCGATTCACCACTAACGGTGGTAGGATTGTCTAGCTGCTCAACTAATGCACCAGGGCGATAAATATAAACCTGGCGATGATCAGGGTCAATCAACCAGCCCAGTCTTGCCCCATTTTCTATATATTCTTCCATTTTATTTTTGAGGTCCTCTACCCGGTCATTGGGGGAACATAGCTCAATCACAAAATCGGGGCAGATAGGCGCAAATTGTCGTTTTTGTTTCCTGGTCAACCTTTGCCATCTTTCCAGTTTTACCCATGCCACATCAGGGGAACGATTAGCACCATTGGGAAGTTTGAAGCCAGTGGATGAATCAAAACCTTTACCTGTGCCATCTTGCTTCACCCATTTAGCAAAATGGTAGATTAGATCAAAATTTCTTCCCCCTGTTTCACTCCCAGTTGGGGACATAATAATTATTTCTCCCTCTGATGTCCGTTCAATCCGTAAGTCCCGGTTAATCTGACAAAATTCAAAGAACAGGTCATCATTTATCTCCAGTGCAGTCGGAATTTTCAACACTATGGGACTTGTTTCAACAGGTATATTAACTACAGTCATATAGCAAAGGGAACAGGGAACAGGGAACAGGGAACAGGGAACAGGGAGTAGGGAGTAGGGAGTAGGGAGTAGCGATGCAGCGCGGTCTTGGGGGAAACCCCCATGAGCGACTGCATCAAGACGGGAGTAGGGAATATCGCCTCAAAAATTATCACAATTAAATTAATTTAGGAGCCCTATAGTTGTTTGAGGTTTTCTATCCAATTAATGCTTTTGATAATGTTATTTCTATTTTAAAGGGATTCCAGATAAGTTAGGATACTGATATCAAATCCGGATAATTGCCCACAGTTACGATATCCAGAACATTATCTTTCTCCCCCTGCACCCGAAGCTCCCCTGTTCCCCCTGCTCTACTCACCAGGAAGTATGGTTATTCAACCGGATTTGATCTGACCATCTCTGTTTTATCTATTGAATAAAACAAATTCCCGGAGCAATTCTAAAAGCTCTAATGAAATCTCATGACCCATATCTAATTCTCTGTACTGCACTGCTGCTCCCAAATTGAGTAAATAATCTCGTAACCGGTGAGCAGCACTTAAAGGAACAACCGTATCTTGTCTACCATGCACAATTAAAATGGACGGCAACGATGAATCAAGCTTTTGAGGGGTTCGATGCATATAGCCACTCAAGGAGGCTAAACCTGCCAGGGGTAAGGTTAACCCTACATCTAGAGCCATTGCCCCACCTTGAGAAAAGCCACACAAAATTGTGGAGGACAGGGGAATACCTGTAAAACCTTGGAGAGAATTGAGCCAGTAGCTCAAGCGCTCTTCGCTTTCTTCTAATCCCCGATAGTCGTCTCTTGCCAAGTCGTACCACATTCTGCCACCAGTTACCTGAGGGTGACTAAAAGGAGCATCGGGAATTAAAAATTGGGTGTTGGGCAAGTTTAACGATGGCACTAGAGATGCCACAGCTTGAGCATTAGCACCCCAACCGTGTAACGCTACGACCAATCGTGCTGGTCGTTGACCGTTTGCTGGTGGAATTGAAATCGCTTCGAGAGACAGGCCTCTTACTCCTGAAGAACACAAGTGATCAGCATTCCAGATAGATGGGCTGAACTAGCGCACACTGACGCTCTCCCCTAGGGAGTAGGTTTGGGGAATTAATCGGGGCTGCAACTAAAATATAAGCCGAATAGCTAACTTACTTTATGGCGCGCTTTTCTGGTTTCAGCCCAAGATATCTGTTAGTCTGAGAATCCTATCACCAATCTGCCACATTTGTAAAGCTGTCGTGCTTTAGGATAATGTGGCGAACGCTATCAACAGTAATGGCTCCCTCATTCTTGAACTTGCTGAGCAGTCGGGTAACTGTAACCCGCGTCGTTCCAATTGCATTGGCTAAATCCTGATGAGTAAGACGCATTCCGATCCGAATACCATCTGGTACTGGCTCACCAACTTCCCGTTTTAATAGCAACAGTAAATGTTGTAAGCGTACCTCAACCCGGCGCTGACCCGAGATTGCTAACAGGATCTCTGTCTGTCGCATCCGACGCACTAGTTGGGGTAAGATAGTTTGAGCTATATAGGGATAATTATTGATTTCCGCTAAAGAATACCATTTGAGACGGACATCAGTTAGGGCGATTGCCTGATAAGTTGACAGGACAGAAAACCAATTACCAAAGAATGCAGAAGACTCTGCCCAACCCAACCATATCTCCTCCCCTTCTGGGGAAAGGGTACTCAGCTGGACTCGGCCCTCGTCTACCTCCCAAACACCCTGTGCTACTAGAGGGATCTGCTCACCCCTAGCGTAGAAATGCAATCGGCGTTTAACCTTTGGATCTTGCTGCTTTCTCTCTAGAATTGCTCTCGAAAATTGGTGCATAGGGGCAACAAGGCGTGGATACTTTCCCTACCTTAAAGCAATAAGGTAAAGGGTCGGTAATCAAGAGATTAAGCCATTACAGAAATGAGGTATTAATAATAAAGGATGAAGTATTCAGGAGCAATATCGATGCTACCCCTGAGTTATTGTCCTTACCTTCCTTACCACTAAAATGCCCTTTAGTAAATTAAGTATGTAATAAGTATGTAAGTATGACGTAGAAGTATGAGCTATGAATGATCAAGGATGAAGTATGAAGATCGATGTCACAGATGAGTCATTGTCCCTATCTCCCCTACCGCTAAAACGCCCGTTATTAATGGTTGGTCACGGCACTAGAGACGCCGATGGGCGTCAGACTTTCCTTGATTTTGCCCAGACCTATCAAACCTTGAACCATTCTCGACCAGTAGTGCCTTGTTTTTTAGAACTGACTGGTCCAACTATTCAAGAGGGAGTAGAGAGTTGTGTTCAGCAGGGTTATACAGAACTGACTGTATTACCGATTTTACTGTTTGCAGCTCGCCACAATAAATTTGATGTTACTAACGAGTTAGACCGGGCAAGAGCAAAATATCCCCAAGTCAAGTTTCACTACGGGCGTCATTTTGGAATTACTACAGGAATTCTGGATTTATGGCGGCAACGGCTTGCCAAACTTGACCAACCCCAACCAGAGTTAGCTGTTAGCCAGTTGAAGGGTCAAGCTTCCAATCTAGAACTTTCAACAAAACAACCTTTACCCTTAAGAAAAGACACAGTACTTCTATTTGTTGGTCGTGGGTCTAGTGACCCTGATGCTAATGGTGATGTTTACAAAATGGCTCGCATGCTCTGGGAAGGCAGTGGCTATAAAACTGTGGAAACCTGCTTTATTGGCATCACCCATCCTCGATTAGAAGAAGGCTTCCGTCGCGCCCGACTATACCAACCTAAGCATATTATAGTACTTCCTTACTTCCTATTTACCGGGGCTTTAGTAAAAAAGATTTTTGATATCACAGCTCAGCAGCAGAAACTTTATCCAGAGATTCCCTTGACCTGTTTACCAGAAATGGGAATTCAGCCTCAGCTGCTATCTGTGCTCAGGGACCGAGAAATCGAGGCACAGTTGGGGCAAGTGCAGATGAATTGTGAGATGTGTAAGTTCCGGTTAGCAGCCATTGATAATGGTGCTGACAACGGACACTCCCACCACCATCACCACGGGCATAACCACCACCACCACTCTCACCAGCATAATCACAATACCCCAGATCCCTATCAAGATTTGGAAAAATACCACCAGCGTATTTGGCAAGCACCCTAGGGTTAACAGGTTGAAGGTTAACCTTCAACATTCAACCTGTTAACCTTCAACCTTAAACCTGTTAACCTTTTTTGACTGACCAATGTCTCAAGACTTTAACGTTGGCGATCGCGTCAGAGTAATTACATTACCACGCTACGTCAAAACTGCTGAACCAATGCCGATGTTACGACCTCCTGATGTGATTAAAGTTGGGGAAGAGGGAGTAATCCTCGACCGACGTCCAGGAGGATACTGGGGTGTTCGCTTTTCTAGAGGAGCATTTCTGATCGATAGTCAGTACATTGAGTTAGTTCAGGAGGAAAATCCAAAGCCCTAATCCTTCAGTGCTAATCCCTTTTTCCTGCTGATGTGCTTCTGCCCATGTACCTTATTAACAAGATGAGCTTAATATTATCCATAGCGATTACAATTTTGCAGTGTGGACGTGACTTGGGAGATAGATGTGTACAGCTTCCTACAGTCCCTCGGAATTGCCAACCCTAGGGGAAGTGGCTGGCTGGCAGTCATATTAACTTTCGGATTGGCATGGGCAGTGACTAGATGCTTGATGCCAACTTTACGCTCGTTTGCTCTAGAGGTTGGTTGGGCTGACCAACCCAATGCGCGGCGGCTTAACCAAGAACCCTTACCTAATGCAGGAGGCTTAGCTATCTATACCGGAGTGGTAGCTGCCCTGGTACTAGCTACCCTCCTTAGACCGATTGTCATCGAAGGGGTGTTAGCTCAAGTGCTGACTATTCTCCTGGGGGGCTCGGTTCTGGTACTGGTAGGCTTTATTGATGATCAATTTGGTTTGCCTGCCTATGTACGCTTGTCGGTTCAAATTATTGCTGCCCTGCTGTTAGTGGCTAGTGGTGCTGGGATTAAAGCTACCTTCGGGACTCCGATTGATGTCCAACTCTCCATGTTACTTACGGTTCTATGGGTTGTGGGTATTACTAATGCCATTAACCTGATGGATGGGATGGATGGTTTAGCAGCAGGGGTCAGCTTCATTACTGCTATGAGCCTGTTAGCGGTTTCAGCTCAGTTTCCCAGTCGTGCCGCAGCAACATTGCTTCTGGCAGCCCTAGGAGGGTCAGCTCTTGGGTTTTTGCGCCATAACTTCCATCCTTCCCACATTATTATGGGAGATGCAGGTGCGTACTTTTTCGGCTATGTACTAGCTGCCAGCAGCATTTTAGGGTCTTTAAAAGTGACTACGGTATTTGCCCTAGTCCCCCCAGTAGTATTTTTGTTATTGCCAGTCCTAGATACTACTCAGGTATTTGTGCGACGGTTGATCAATGGTAAAAACCCTCTAACTACCCCAGGTAAGGACCACCTACATCACCGCTTGCTAGCCTTTGGTTTTTCCCAGCGCTATGTCGCCCTTATCCTTTGGGGCATTGCCTTAGTGTCTAACTGGCTAGCGATGAAACTGCAAGGTATGACTCCTAGGGTGATCTATGCCACCACAGGGGGTATCATTTTGCTCTTAGGGATTACTGTTTTGCAAAGAATTAGAGCAAAATAAAGCCTTCCCCAATTGTGGAATGATTAAGAGTAATCGGTAATTCGTAATGGGTCATTGGTAATTTGTAACTGACCCAACTCTACTTGATATCCCAAACCATAGTCAGCAATGTTTTGGTCAGTGCTGGTAAGGTCACCATGTGTGTAGGGCGTAAGCTGACGACTCTTGCAAAGGTGCGCTTTCCAATGGCCGGGTTTCCCGGCCTTGGGTCGCACCTCTGGAAGATATATTAAGAAATATTAAATTGTTAATTAAATTGACAATTTATAGGAGACCGCTGCTAAAATTAGTTGGTGGGTCAAACCCCACATACCATATTTTCTATTCAGTGCTATAATACATAACCTAATATTCTGATCTAGATTTAATCACCTGTTTTGAGGCGATTTGCTAACAACATAGCCCAATTCAGTAACCAGCAAGACTACCACAATTTAACCGATCACTTATTGGTGCAGTTGCTCATGGGGGTGACCCCAAATGCCTATGCTGCATCGCTATCGTAAAGCTTGAGTCAAGCTCCATTTGTTGGAGATTCAAGCTTCATCTCTTGGTGGAAAGCGCGAGTAGGGGTTTCTCCCAAAACCGCGCTGCATCCTTTTACCCTATTTCTTGCTTGCAGCGGTTGAAGATGACCGATGACCAATTACCCCTTAATTAATATCTTACTACCAGCTGTAGTTATCTCCAGCACTATATTTTCCAGTTTGACCTTACCGTTTGTTTTCAACAAATCAAAACCAATCGTTGTTGAAGTTAAACCGTTTTTAAACGTCGAACTTAAACCCATCTTCCATGAAGACCATAAGGATTTAGCAATTCCTTATCTTGGCGTTGCCATCCTAGCGAGTGTGTTAGCTGGTCTTGGCACTGTTGAAGTGGGAAGGCAATGGCAAAAATACCAAGCATCAGTCAGAGAAAAAAACAGACAACGCCTCCAGGAGATCAAATCCCTGAACCAAGCTGAATTGGAACCAGAGGAGCAACCAGATGTTCCAGAATACCAACCAGATGTTTCAGCAATAGCTCTTACCCAGACCGATGATTGGGTCAGGTATCAAAGACTAACTCCTCCTAACACTCAATCGTTTGCTGTTCAACAACCCCATGGTGTTGTTGATAGTAATAATGTTATTGAGTTTAAACGCAATAGAGTAGCTCAAACTACAGGGATGGCTGTAAATGTCAACCAACTGAACTCTTACCCTGAATCCCAAAACAATAATGGAGTTCAACTGAGGTCTTCCCCTGTTCCTGCTTTTGCTCTCCTTCAGGATTTGGAATTATCCTCCAGTCATATTATTAAATCCCGTCAGGATTACCAAATCTGCTGGATTAACGTACCTCATTTAAGCAGACGCTTATTAGCCATTAACGTTGATGGTCAATACTACAGTTTTTTACGATTAGAAAAAACTCAAGAACAACTTATCGCTATTTTGTCTAAGGTAGCTGATCAGCTCGATAAAATAGTAATTACTCATATCGATAAAGGGTATGTAATTTGGAATTGGGAACCGGAGGTTTTATCTAATAAATAATTTTGATGATTTTTAAATTAAAGCTATCGTACAAAATATGAATACTGATGAAATTCAGTCACAATATTCTCTTGGGGAAAGAGATTTTAGTGGAGCTGACTTAAGTCAAGTCAACCTCAGCCAGGTAAATCTGGAACGGGTAGTTTTATGGCGAGCCGACCTCAGTCAAGCAATTCTTACTGGCACTAACCTCAGTAGTGCTGATCTATGGGGAGCTAATTTGAGGGAAGCTAACTTAACTCAAGCTGTTCTATGTGGTGCTAATCTGGGTCAGGCAGACTTGAGCGAAGCTATTCTAGACTTAACTAACCTCCATACTACACTATACAATTTTTCCACTCAGTTTCCCCCAAATTTTGACCCTACCAAGGCAGGAGCTTATTTAATTGCCCCCGAGGCATTACTAACAGAAGCTAAATTGAGTGGGGTAGATCTCAGTGATACCAATTTAATGGGTGCTAATTTGACCAGAGCTGACCTCTGGAAAACTAACCTCAAAGGTGCTGATCTCAAAGAAGCTAATCTAACCCGTGCTTGCTTAATTGGGGCTGAGTTGCAGGATGTTGACTTAACAGGAGCTAATTTAACCCGGTCCAATCTGATGGGGGCAAACCTCAAGGGTGCTAAGCTTATAAATGCAACCCTGAGCGGTATACTCTACGACGAAACCACTCAGTTTCCTGAAGATTTTGACCCAGTGAAGACAGGAGGACATTTAATTGCTCCTGGTGTATCTCTAGCAATGGCTAACCTGAGTGAGTCAAATCTCAGTGGTGTGGATTTAAGTGAAGCAGACTTATCCCAAGTTGACCTGAGTCAGGGTCACTTTTTTGGTATATCTTTGCTTAGAGCTAATTTAAGGAAAGCCAATTTAAGAGGAGTTCAATTCTGGGAAGCGGATCTACGAGAAGCTGATCTACAGGAAGCGGATTTGCGGGGAGCGGACTTATGGTTGAGCTTAGTTAGTGGCGCGGATTTGAGAGGAGCAGATTTAAGGACAATTCACTTGTTTGGAGTAGATCTTTCCGCTACTAATCTCGAAGCAGTTAACCTCAAAGGAGCAATTTATAACGAAGAGACTCAATTTCCTGAAAATTTTAACCCCACAGCCCATGGGGCATATCTAATTGCTCCGGATGTGTCTCTGTGTGGGCTAAATCTTCAGGGGGCTGACCTCAGAGGAGCTGACTTGAGTAGGGCAGATTTGGGTAAAGTTAGCCTGTTTGGGGCAGATCTTTACTCGGTTAACCTGGAGGGAGTCAATTTGCTCGGAGCGCTCTACGACCAAGCTACTCGATTTCCAGAAGGGTTTGACCCCAGCCAACACGGAGCCTACTTAATTGCCCCCGGTGCATCATTTTCAGATCAAGAGTTAAATGGGACTGATCTGGGGGGAGCTAACTTTAGTAAGGTAAATTTGCTTGGTGCAGATCTGCGCTGTGCTAATCTCGAAGATGCTAAATTTGAGCGATCGCTCTATAACCAAACTACTCAATTTCCGGAAGGGTTTGACCCTAGTAAGTTGGGAGCATATTGCATTGTGCCTGTGGCTTCCCTGTCAGGGAAAGATTTCAGTGGAGCCAACTTAGGAGGAGTTGACCTGAGTCATGCTGATCTAAGTGGTGCTAATCTCAGTCAAGCTGACCTTTGGGGGGCAAACCTGAGTCAGGCAAACTTGGCAGAGGCTAATTTGACAGGTGCTGACCTGTTAGGGGCAAATTTAATTGGTGCTGACTTAACCAAGGCCACCCTAAGTGGTGCTAATCTCCATGGGGCACAACTTAAGGATGCTAAACTGACTGGGGTAGACCTGAGTGATGTTGACTTGAGCAACACGTTTATCAGTGGGGCAATTATGCCTGATGGTACGCTTCACCACTAAACTGTTAGAAAGCAAAAGGCAGAAGGCAAAAGTAGTTTAGATCGGAAAACTTTGAACAAAGGTTGTCTGAAAGTCAGCGTTATAGGTGGCTTGGTGGAGATTGATCAGTACAACTATGTTCTGTCTATTGGGGGATAAGCGAACTTCTCTGATGGAATATTTCCTGATAGCTTCACGGTAATTGTTCAGTTTACCTAGGGTCAGTTGGCGATAATTGTAATTAATGACTAGCTGCATTGAAGCCCGGTCTATATCAGACATTCCTCCAGACAAAACTGAGGGAATATAAATTTGTTCTAAACGAATCTCTAGTGGGTCTTTTTCTTTATCAACCAAGACCTTAACCGTTTCTGTGCCATTGGGTTGAATGGAACGCTCAATAATTGGCAGTTTGAGTCCTACTTTTAATTGATTGAGTCTTAAGCTCTGTCTTATTCTTTGGGTTTTCCTGAGTAAACTCTCTTCAGCCTCTTTAGGAGTGAGATTGGAATCCGAGTAGTTATAGTTAGTTTCTAGACAACCTTTCTTGACACAAGCGTTAGTGGCTACATCGATAATTTGAATTTTGGCAGTAGGAACCTTTGTGACATGGTTTCTAGCACTTTCCAGATAAATATAGTTGCGGCTATCTACAGAAAAACCTGACAATCGACGATTGGTTTTGACAATAAGTGCTAATCCCTCATCTCCAAGCAATAGTAGGAATAAGCTAGCAACCAACAAACTTGAATATAAATAAAAGCGTTTCATCCGACTTCCCTGATCCTTTAATTGATCTTTTCCATACCAGTGATGATGTTTCTCTGGAGTATAGCGTTTCCTAGTCTAATCAGGTAGTGTCTAGTCAGGTACTGTTACTAAATCAAATTACTTGAAAATCAGAGATAGTCTCAATCCACACCCTGGCTCCACATTTGAGGGGATCATCGGGGCGATACATCACTCGACATGGTCCATTGACTTCCACGGTATGACCATAAGTGTTTTGAGAGCCTCGTTTTACGGTAATCACAGGGTTGCGCTCCCCGGTCTTGAGATTGTTGCGAATTACCCTTTGATTAACATGAATCACAGCCTTAGTGTACTCTCTGCGCTTTGACCAGTTCCGCTTGGGACCGCGAGTGCCGGGAGTGACTACTGGCATGCCATCAAACAGAGGAATCACCCAAGTTCTACCGACTTTATAGGCTCCTTTAACTCTGCCTTTGCTCAGAAGGTAACGGACACGAGTGGCGGAAACACCAAGTAAATCAGCGGCTTGTGCGGTAGAAATCATCATGGGGAGTTAACCATTGCGTTAACGATACTGTTATCGTAACAAAATTTTGGAGAAGATGCAAGGGATGAGATTTTAGGTATTAATTACTAGGTGTAGTAGTGCGTTCGCGTAGCGGCTCCAAAGGAGCATCGCGTAGCGTAGCCCTTCGGGCTAATCGCATTTTAGTCAAAGCACCTCGTCAAAGCTCCTCAGTTGAGAGTTTCGAAAAAACTATTGCATTAGCGCAGCAATAATAATTGCAATCACTAACAATTGGTTAACTGCCTTCGAGGATGGTTCGATAAATTTTGAAAAAATTCCGAATATTCGTTCAAAATTATCCCCATCTCCCTATCTCTATCTATTTTTAGCCAGAATTAAACAGCCCTGCTCTGCTATAACCCTTACCGGCTCTGCTTTCTCGGTTCACTGTCACCCCGTGAGAGATTTAGGGTGATCAAGTTTTACCTTATGGGATATAGAATTGCTATATTATGTTCGGATAATTGGTAATAAAAAAAACTTGTTAAGTGTTAATAGTTTGTCAATTAACACTTAACAAGTATGCGCGGCCAGTGGCAAATTTAATTATTAATAGGTCAAGGGCACCTTTAACAAGTTAGATGAAGAGAGTTAGTACTTTTTATAGCGTTTATCGTAGCTATGAGGTACACATTATTTTTGCCCTCTTCACTCTTCACTCTTACCTATTACCTGCTCCCTGCTCCCTGCTCCCTGCTCCCTGCTCCCTGCTCCCTGCTTCCTGCTCCCTGCTCCCTGCTCCCTGCTCCCTGCTCCCTGCTCCCTGCTCCCTTAAACCCAATAATTTGTACCTCAAAAGTCGTAGAATTGCTATATTCCAAGAGATAATCTAGTTTTGGAAATATCTACGTCTAAATGGGCCTTTACCTCGAAATGTTCCTCCTATTTCTTGACGAATTTGTTGGCGCTGTTCGTCGGGTGAGCGCGTGCGTGCGTTGTG
>NZ_JAAHHS010000162.1 GCF_010692395.1 Moorena sp. SIO3H5 | reverse complement strand
AAGTGCGCCCAGATGTGGTTACCATATGCTATGGCTTAGCTGCTAGTATGGGCGCATTTCTCCTAGCAGGGGGAGCTGCTGGTAAGCGGATGGCATTGCCCAATTCTCGGATTATGATTCACCAGCCCCTTGGCGGTGCTCAGGGACAAGCGGTGGATATAGAAATTCAAGCTAAGGAAATTCTATACCACAAGCAAACCCTTAACGAATTACTGGCTAATCACACCGGTAAACCGGTGGCTCAAATTGCCGAAGATACCGAACGCGACTTTTTCATGTCAGCGGCGGAAGCTAAAGACTATGGTTTAATTGACCAGGTGATCTCCCGGCAGAATCTTCCTAACCAGGAAGCAGCTGTCGCTTCTATTTAGAAAGAGGCTTCTTATGTCTAAATACGACTCCCATCTAAAATGTTCCTTCTGCGGTAAGTCTCAAGAGCAAGTACGCAAATTAATTGCTGGCCCCGGAGTCTATATTTGTGATGAGTGTGTTGATTTATGTAATGAAATTTTAGATGAGGAGTTACTCGATTCCGGTGCGCCTGCTCCCCAGCCTGCTCCTCGACCAGAACCTGCCAAGAAACGTCGTCCCCGTGCTAACCGCATTTCAATGAATCAGATTCCCAAACCCAGGGAAATTAAACGGTATCTAGATGACCATGTGATTGGTCAAGAGGAAGCCAAAAAAGTTCTGTCAGTGGCTGTGTACAACCACTATAAGCGCCTAAGCTTGCTCCAATCTAAAGCTCAGGGTCAGGGTCAGGGAATAATGGATGATGGCATAGAGCTACAAAAGTCCAACATTCTTCTAATTGGTCCTACTGGTTGTGGTAAAACATTACTCGCCCAAACCTTAGCCAAAATATTAGATGTGCCTTTCGCTGTGGCAGATGCCACAACCCTGACAGAAGCTGGTTATGTTGGTGAAGATGTAGAAAACATCTTACTGCGACTATTGCAAGTGGCAGATCTGGATGTGGAGGAAGCCCAGCGAGGGATTATCTATATCGATGAAATTGATAAGGTAGCCCGCAAGAGTGAAAATCCCTCCATTACCAGGGATGTTTCTGGGGAAGGAGTCCAGCAAGCATTACTGAAAATGCTAGAAGGAACCATTGCTAATGTTCCCCCTCAAGGTGGACGCAAACATCCTTATCAAGACTGCATTCAGATTGACACCAGCAATATTCTGTTTATTTGCGGTGGTGCGTTTGTTGGTTTGGATAAGGTGGTTGAGCAACGCCTAGGCAAGCGTTCCATGGGATTTATTCAGCCTGGAGAGAATCAGTCGAAGGAAAAGCGCACAGCAGATATTCTGCGACACTTGCAGCCCGATGACTTGGTGAAATTCGGCATGATTCCCGAGTTCATTGGTCGCATACCAATGGTAGCGGTCATTGAACCCCTGGATGAAGAAGCCCTGATGGCAATTTTGACAGAACCCAAGAATGCACTTGTCAAACAGTATATGAAGCTGCTGAAGATGGACAATGTTAACTTGGAGTTTATGCCAGATGCAATTCGAGCGCTGGCCCAGGAAGCTTACCGCCGTAAAACTGGTGCTAGGGCGTTAAGGGGCATTGTGGAAGAATTGATGCTGGAAGTGATGTACGAGTTGCCTTCTCGTAAGGATGTCACTCGCTGTACAATCACAAGGGAAATGGTAGAGAAGCGCTCAACTGCTGAACTATTGGTTCATCCTTCTTCATTGCCAAAGCCAGAATCAGCATAGTAGTAGCATAGTAGTAATTTTTCATTTGTCATTGGTCAAAATAAAATTTATTGCTTGTTAATTGTTGATTGTTAATTGTTAATTGTTAATTGTTGATTGTTGATTGTTGATTTTCAATTAACAAAGGACAAGGATCAGAAAATGCCTTACATTCAAATTCGGGGTGTAGAACACTACTATGAATGGGTAAAGAAGTCAACAGCTTTTGGAAATAAACCTGTGATGGTCTTTATCCATGGCTGGTGTGGCTCGTCTCGCTACTGGGAAAGTACCGCTAAAGCTCTATCCAATACCTTTGACTGCCTCCTATATGACCTAAGGGGGTTTGGTAGGTCAAAATTACCCCAACAGGGGACAAACTTGACCTATGAGATGGAGGACTATGCTGAAGATTTAGTGGTGTTGTTAGATACCCTGGGACTTGGTCGTATCTATATCAATGCCCACTCCCTAGGGGCATCTGCTGCTACGATGTTTCTCAATCGTTATCCTGGGCGGGTTGAGCAGGCAATTTTGAACAATAGCGGTATTTTTGATTATGACGAGAAATCCTTCACCGCTTTTCACAAAATTGGTGAGTTAGTAGTTAGGTTCCGCCCCGGTTGGTTGTTAAATATTCCCTTGGCCGGTACCGTGTTCATGATGCGATTTTTGCACCATCCCCTACCTAGGGCAGTGAGCCGGGTTTTTTTGGCAGATTACCTAATGGCTGATTATGAGGCAGCTTTGGGAACAATGCTGACTGCGGTTAGTAAGTATGCGGCTGAGGTAATGCCTAATAAGTTCGCTCAGTTAAAGGTGCCAACCCTGCTAGTTTCTGGTGAATACGACAAAATTATTCCTTCAGCACTAGGGCGTAGAGCTTCACAATTAAGTCAAAACGTCAAGTATGTTGAAATTCCTCATACAGCTCACTTTCCGATGTTGGAGGCTCCAGGGGTTTATCTAGAGCAGGTGCGGGAGTTTATTTGTGTTAGCTGAGGCTTAAAGAAATTACTGCTCTTCGAGGAAAATAAGTGGTTAGTGCTCAAAAGACTGAACCACATAGAAATAGGTTAAAAAATCAGGAAACCCCCAACCTGTAAAAGCTGGGGGCGGTGATCAGGGTGCATCTACTACTTTCTTATTCGAGTAGGTGTGACCCTTCTCCGGAAAGATTTTGAGAGTGAGTTCGCTTCAAGAAGCGCATCCTCGGCAACCGGCTAACGGGAAGATTGGGAAAGAAGGTAGTATGTATGACGGCAACTAGGTCTTTCCAGATTAGTGTGCATAGGCTACTGATGTTAATTTTTATAAATAGCTCAATAATTTCCTTAACTTACTGAAAAATATATTTAGGAATATACAGCAAGTTGTGAGGAATCTTATCTCTGGAAACCGAGGTAAAACAGAGACATAACTGCTGAAAATGAGCAACGGAGATGGGCTACTCAAGTTTCTTGGGTTCCATCATCCCCCCTCCATCTACATCAGGGAGCAATATTACTATGGCACATCTGGTTCAGAATCTAGTTGAAACGGAAGTCGATCAACACCAAAACAAGAATGCAGGAGATGATCCTTTCCAGCCTCAAGCTCGTAAGTATCGCCAAAGTCAGTTACAAAATATACTAAAAACACTGCAAAACACCTTAGCAATTTGTCAAACTAACGAAGATTTGACTGGTCAAGTGGATACTCTCAAACGCATTGGCTTAGTTCATTGCCGTTTGGGAGAGTATGCCTGGGGCATCAAGTGTCTCGTGCAAAGTTTACAAATGGCCAATGATGTTGGTTCGCCGAAGAGTGTAGGTGTCATTCTTCATCATCTCGGAATGGCTTATTGCCAAACTAACCAGGATGATAAGGCATTTAAGGTTTATCTAAAAGCATTGAGGATTTTCCAAAAAACTCAAGATCACTCAGAAATTGCTAAAATCCTTAATCACCTAGGGGAAATTCACAATAACTGGCATCAACCAGTACTGGCTCTGAGATGCTTTCGCCAAGCCATGAAGATTTTTCAAAACTTAGGCAATTCAATTGATGGCGAAGGCAGAGCACTGGAAAATATAGGGGAAGCTTATACCCAGCTTGGAAGATACCGTCAAGCTCTTGCTGTCTTGGAGCAAGCCCTAAGCATTCACGAAAAAAAAACATCCTCTCGTCACTCTAGTCGGAAGTTAAGTACTCTTGAGAGGATTGGCACAGTTTACTTCCGACTAGGTGAAGAACTACGGGCTTTGGATTTCTATCATCAAGCTTTGGAGATTGGTCAGGAACTGAGTAAACCACCTCATGGTAACACCAGAAGCTTAGATTATATCGGAGCGGTTCACTACCACTTGGGAAATTACCCCCATGCCTTAGCGTATCACTTACAAGCCTTAAGACTTTGGCAAGAAATCGCCCATCCTGGGGAGGGGGAGAGCTTGTTCCATGACAAGGCTGAATTCTCTCAACTCAGGACAGTTTATGACTGTCTGGGTATATCTGAGCAAGGGGTGCAGTGCAGCAAACAAGTACAGAAGATGATCATTAACTGTGGTTACCGAGTTAGTGAAGAAGAGATTAGCCAGTATCTGAGTCACGGTGGAAGGTTAAACCATAACTTAGATTGATAATGCAACATAGAATGATTAATGCATGGTAGCCTAAAGACTCGTTAGAATAAGTTTTAAAACCCCCAATAATTTCCATTTAACGACAATTAGATAATTATCGATAAACAGCAAAACTGTGAACTGGCAGACCAGATTCACCTATAAGCTGTGAAGCATCTAGTTTTATGAGACACTCTAAGCTAAATTGTGGGTTACAGCCTCATAATTATCTTTCTTTAAGATGCACAACAACGTAAAACCAAGCAAAATTAGGAGTCACAAGTAAGCAATGGCACAAGCAACTGAGTCACAGCAAAAAGGTATTCAACTGACAGATAAAGCCCTAAAGCATGTTTTAGCCCTGCAACAAAGTCAAGGAAAAGACCTTTACCTGCGAGTTGGTGTTCGCCAGGGAGGCTGTTCAGGACTGTCTTACATGATGGATTTTGAAGAACCTAGTAACATTCGGGAGAATGATGAAATCTTTGACTACGATGGCTTCAAAATAATCTGTGATCCAAAGAGTCTGCTTTATCTCTATGGTCTGGTACTCGATTACAGCGATGCTATGATTGGTGGTGGATTCCAATTCACCAATCCCAATGCCAATCAAAGCTGTGGGTGTGGTAAGTCGTTTAGCGTTTAGAGGATTGTTAGTTGAAAGTCTGTCAGTTCACGACCACCACCAAGGACTAGAAGACTTAGGCAGTGGTGCTATATAGGTTAGCGCTTATAGGTAGCGCTATATCTAGTTAGGGCGCAAGGCTTGTACCCCTACAATAGATTAGGCTTGAGCTAAAGATTTTGGGGAAGTCCTAGACTAATAAGTAATTACTAATGACTAACGACTAACAGCTCATGACTAAAACATCACTATTTGGTCTGAAGGCAGATCATTTCCGTCATCCTCTAGATTTGGAAGCAACCACAGCCCTGAAGCAGTTGCCAGGGATAGACTTGGTGGTGCGAAATTTACTAGGTCCTGTGGCGGAACAGTTTTTTTATCTGAACAATATTGCTGCTAGTGTTTTGGTGGGAGAAAATCAACTACCCCATCTTCATAAACTACTCGAAGATGCCTGCACAACTTTAGATTTAGAGCCGCCTCAACTTTATGTGCAGCAAAATCCCGCTCCCAATGCCTATACCTTTGCTATGCGGGGTAAACAGCCTTTCATTGTCTTGCACACCTCTTTAATTGATCTGCTGACACCAGAGGAAATTCAGGCGGTTATTGCCCATGAACTGGGTCATCTCAAATGTGAACATGGGGTGTACCTAACACCGCTCAATATCATGGTATTAGCGGCTAGTTTAATTCCGAATTGGGGGATGCTCATTGCTCAAAGCATACAGGAGAAGATGTTAGAGTGGCTACGATGTGCGGAATTTAGTTGCGATCGCGCTGCTTTACTGGCTACTCAAAATCCGAGAGTGGTCATGTCTGTATTGATGAAACTAGCTGGTGGTTCGCCAACTCTGGCACCACAACTGAACTTAGATGCGTTTATCGCTCAAGCTAGGGCTTACGATAGTGTCGGTGATACTGAGCTGGGTCAAGTACTCAAACAATTGCAGATCTCTCAACTAAGCCATCCCTTACCTGTACTACGGGCGAGAGAAATTGACCGTTGGGCAAGTTCTCAATCTTATCAGTCCTTGTTAAATCAGCGGTTAATTAGTTATAATAATGGGGATGCCCAAACGGGCGGGTGGCGAAATTGGTAGACGCACCACACTCAAAATGTGGCGGCCTTATGGTCATGAGAGTTCGAGTCTCTCCCCGCCCACTGTAACTAAGGGGCAAAATTAATGGCACAACGACTAAAACGGTGGGAATCGCCCCGCCGAGAAGGACGTAACCGGAAAGGAAAAGGAGGCTCTGCACGGCACAGACAACTGAAAAAACAGACTCAGATGCTGCGCCGGAAGCTTAAGGAAAGTCGGAAAGGACTCCGAAACCAAAATCAAGACAACCAAAATCAAAACCAAAATCAACGATGGGGAAGAGATATAAATGCTCTTCCCTATTTTTTTTGTAGAACCCTGTCTAACCAGCTCAAAATATTCCTTGCATTAACCCAAACTCAGAAATATAGCAGAAGTCAGAAGTCAGAAGTCAGAAGTCAGAAGTCAGAAGTCAGAAGTCAGAAGTCAGAAGTCAGAAGTCAGAAGTCAGAAGTCAGAAGTCAGAAGTCAGAAGTCAGAAGTCAGAAGTCAGAAGTCAGAAGTTAAACTCTTGCGCTTACTTAGGTTTGAGACTTTTGTCATGTCCGCGCCTGCCCTGGCGACTGCTATACATACCATAAGCTTAATAAATCTTTATAATATTCTTAACAAGCTTAACAAGATAGATATTAGCTCATACAATGATTGACCAGCGCCTTCAACGCAGTAAATTGGATGAGAGCGATGATGCTCTGTTCTATTCATTTCCACGGTTTGTGACTCATGTCGATGAGGGCTTTATCGATCAGCTGGTAAACCTCTACCGGGAGCGACTACAACCCAACACCCGCATCCTGGATCTGATGAGCAGTTGGGTTTCTCACTTACCAGAAGACATGGAGTTTGCTCATGTTGAGGGGCATGGAATGAATCTGGAAGAACTGGTCAAAAATCCTAGACTTAATCACTACTTTATCCAAGACCTGAATCAAAACCAGCAATTGCCATTGCCTGACCAAGACTTTGATGCTGTACTGATTGCTGTTTCAGTTCAGTATATTCAGTACCCCGAAAAAGTTTTTGCTGAGATTCATCGTGTCTTAAAACCAGGGGGAATGGCAATTATTAGCTTTTCTAACCGAATGTTTTTTCAAAAGGCGATTCAGTCCTGGCGAGATGGGACCGAGAAAAGTCGAGTGGAGTTAGTAAAAACCTATTACCAGTCTATTCCTGGATTTAGTTCGCCTGAGGTTGTTGCTCGACCATCGCCGCTTCCTACTTTTCTGCTACAGCTTGGGATCACTTTAGGCGATCCATTCTATGCCGTACTGGCTAATCGAACTACTTGAGCCTGATGAAAAGGGTTTTGTTGAGGGTAATTTTTAAGAGTCAACAGCCAATAGTCAAGAGTCAACAAAACAGAAATTAACTAACTTAATAACTAATGACTAATTACTCATCAATTTGCCAGACATCTTGACTCAAGGCTTCATCCAGAATTTTTTTCGGTCGTAATACTAGGATGAGGCGTCCCAAAAAACTAACATCAGGAGAATCTGGAAACCACTTAATCTCTAACTGTCCTGATTCTTCAACCAAAAAGTAGCTGTCCCCATCCCACTGCTGCTGTGAGCGGTCAATAATAAGCAAAATATCTTCAGGTTTGTTATTCTGTTGAATAGGCAGCTGATTACTGTTACAGAAAATCACCACTGGATCTTGTGCCTTCAAAACTACCTGCCAGCCGGGTACTGCCACGAACGTCTGCTCTCGAAGCCCTTTAACTATATTGAAAGCACCGGTATAGTCAGTTTTAGGAACCTGGTTGAGATCAGCTATTGTCAGGGGTAAGGCACCCACTACCGGAAGCAAACGGGGCAAATCTTCTTCAGCTTCAAGGCGGTATATGGGTAATCTGGGGGCTGGACGCTGAGTGCTACCAAACGCTCCTGTGAGTAATTCTTCGATTTGTTGCCGGGCTTGTTGAGTATGAGCAAACATCAAGCCTCGGGCAATTAAACGAGAACGTTCTTGCAAATCATTGTGTTGTTTGGCAAGTTTCCAATACTGATAGGCAACAGCATCACCAGGATGATTGGTGAATCCCTCCGGTGGACGGCTTCTGCGGGAAAAGGTCTTGAGTGCTTTGGCAACTTCATGGGCTCCTTCGGAGTTCAAGTTTCTAGCAACGAGAAATTCAGCAGCAGCAGCTCGTTCCTCTTGGGTGAGAATCCGCAACTCGTACAGGGAATCGCTACCAGTACTCTCAAAACGCGATCGCACTTGATCGGACACCCCGACTGTAATCAAACTTGTGTAAACCTGAGATGCCACCATCACTTGATTCTGTTGAATTGGCTCAAACCCAGTTTCTTCAAAAATTACCTGAGAACTGTAGCCAGCTTTTTGTAGCTGCTGACAGGCTTGACCCCACTCCACCCAGTTGCGTTCTTTACGCCGCAGTAAGGTTAATAAATCTTCTGTATTTATCTGTTCTGAATTGGTTTGAGGGTGACTTTCAGGAGAGCCTGGTGGTACTTCAGTCATGGTTTAAAGAAAAAGAAAACGAACAGTGCCATCAACGGCAATGTGTATTATATCCCGTTAGGGTTTAGTGTCGCAGGATGTCACTTTTGGAGAAAGCCTAAAATAGAGATTGGGCATTACATCGATTCTTGAAGTATAAAAGATGAAGATAGCAAGTGTAAAGGCAGCAAGGATAAATGAGGTATGGTGCATCTTTTAATTAATCCTCAAACCTAATAATTGTTAAGGAACCGCAGCCATATATAGTCTTTTTACTAGTAATGAGGTACGCAGGATTTTTTCCCTATTCCCTGAACGTAAGTTCTCTATTCCCTATTACCTACTCTCTATTCTATACTCCCTAAATCCCCCAGGGCGTGGTACATCACCTATTTACATTTACATTACCTATTTAATAAATGCTATAACTAGTGTAAAATTATGACTTTTTTAATCATACTTTAAACTTACCTATTACCTACTTTTTAAGTTCTACACAACTCGATTTTTGTTTTGGATCTGTTTAACTTATTCTTGTTGTTTGTTCCTCCTATAGCTGGGGGGATTATTGGCTATTTCACTAATGATTTAGCCATCAAAATGTTGTTCCGTCCCTACAGACCAATTTACATCGGTAAGCGTCAGCTACCTTTTACACCAGGTTTAATTCCCCGCAACCAGGAACGGCTGGCTAAGCGAGTGGCTGACACTATTATGGGGTCTCTGCTGACGCCAAAAGAGTTACAGCGTTTGGCAAAGCGTCTGCTGCATACTGAACGTGTGGAAGCAGCGATCTTGTGGCTATTAAACTTAGGGCTAGATCAAGTCCGGTCGGATAAGCAACAGAAAACAGCTCATATTCTTGCTGGGATTCTCCGAGACTTGATAGGGGAATCGTTGCCACGTATGCTAAAAGTCTTAGCTCGTCGTAAGGATTTCCTAGAAGCTCAACTTAACCATGTTTTTGACCAGATTTTATTGGAGTTTCGACTGGATCAAGAACAAGCTCGGAAGCTTTCTGAGTGGATATTAAAAGTAGTACTCCCCCCAGATATTTTGCGACAGGCAGTTATTGATTTCCTAACTGACCGCAACATTCAAATCATTGATGAAGACTTTCGGGAAAAGTCGAGTGGGACATACTGGGTGGTGGCAAATTTATTTGGTGTGCGCAATGCTTTGATCCGCCTCCGAAGCTTTTGCCTTGACGAAAAAGAAGCGACTAATGCTCGCATCGAAGAGTTAATTGTGGCTCTAGGAACTCGCGATCGCTTGCGGGAATGGTTGCAAAATGTTTCATTGCAAAATCTGCCTTTGTCAACAGTGAGACAACTACGGAAAACTATGCGGGATTCGGTGCGTGCTTATATTCAAGAGGGTGGTGCTGGATTTATACAAGGATTAAATGAATCTATTGACTGGGAAAAAGTGTCTGTGTTAATTATTAATCGGCTCCGAGAGTCAGCAATTATGACTACATCGTTGACAATGATTAGCAAGGAACTCGCTTTGGTTATAGAGCGCTACCTGGAGGAGGATTTGGAAAAAATCATGACTGAAGTGATTCCGATTTTATCTATTGATGAGGTGATTGTTGAACGGGTAAACGCTACTTCTCCAAAAGATATGGAAATCACGATTCAGACTTTAGTAAAAAGTGAATTACAAGCTATTGTAAATTTAGGGGGTATTTTAGGGGTAATGGTAGGACTATTTCAAACAGTGCTGCTGCTGTTGACAGGAGGAATTTAATCAGGAATTTAATCAGGATACTCTATAGAATTTATCCTGAGCCTGATCCTACGGAAGGGGACGTTTATCCCAGTTTATGCTAAGACTGACGGCTAATTATGGATAAAAGTTTACGAGAACGGGGACCTCGGTATCTTTCGTATAGTAAAAAGTTTGGTATTATCGTTCGGAGCCAATAGAGTAAATTTAACAACCAACGATGATTAACTTTAATTTTGCTATTGAGCAGATACACTGGTAATTCCACTAAGTTAGCCAGTCTGGTAAAACTTTCCTGGTCTTTTTCCTCAAAACTTTTTTCTATCAAATACTTAATACTTTTCTGACCGAAGCTAACTAATGCTTGGTGATTTGTCAAGACAATTTCAAAATACTTAATGTAAGACTCCCGCATCAGTGAGCTATTATCGGTGAGATTGAAGCGGTGTTTTCTATAATAGGCTCCGATGATTGGAGTATGGACAAATCTGACGTTCCGTTGTAGAAGTTCCAATACCCATTCTCGATCCTCACAAGCTTTCAGGCGAGTATCAAAATTTCTCTGGTCTAAAAGTTTTTTCTTGAACAGCATCGATTGCTGTAACAATGGAAAAGGAGAGTCTGCCAGAAAATCTGGACAAATTAGCAGTCGTTCGATTAGCTGTTCTTTGGTGAGAGCACCAACAACATGAGGCTTGGTTTCAATAATGTTTTCGTTTTGATCAACATAGATCCGTTCGTAGTCAGAGTAAAATACTATATTATCACCAGTTCCCTCTAAACAGCTCAATTGGAATCTGATCTTATCTTCATGAATCCAATCATCAGCATCTAAGAATTGAATCCATTCTCCAGTCACTTTATCAGCGCCAAAATTACGAGCAGACGAGACGCCTCCATTGTCTTTATAAAAGTACTGTATCTGTGGGTAGGAGTGGACTAACTGATCAGCAACTTGGCGGGTATTATCAGTAGAGCCATCATCGACAATAATGCATTCAATCTGGGAAAATGTTTGCGCTAGTACACTCTTTACTGATTGTTCTAGGTACTGGGCTTTATTAAAGGTGGTGATAACTACTGAGACAGATGTATTCATGAAATAAATTATTTATACCATAGGTTAAAAGTCAGTAATGACCAAATTTTGTTGGCATTATCTGGTTGGTAGTCTTGGATTAATTTATAAAATTATGGTCAAAAAATACTGGTTTCAGGTAATGATTTTATCGACTGACATACATCATCCCAGAGGTAATCTCTGAGCTAAGAGCCAAAAGGCGATAGCCAGCCGTACTTTTTAGGCTTTTGCACTACTTCTGAAAGAAGATATCAGAAAGTAGACCGATACTTTTTAGCTACCAAAATCTACCAAAGGCAAATCAAGGCTCACTAATGCAAGCTGATTTCTCAGCCAGGGGGTATCTCCCAGGGCTCGCAGGAATATCCCACGAGCGCCGTTAATGTCTCGTTCGCGAAGCGTGACCAAAGGTCAATCCATAGATCGGCCATCAACTTTTGATTTAATTATTTTGCTGCCGCCGATGTTAACCAGCTCCCCAGTCCAACTAACGGTTTTACTCGTATAGGCTTCACAAACATCTACAACAATTTTCCCTGTTTCTTGGGCTTTATACTTTAGGAATTCTTTGAAACGATAATGAGCAAAAGAGAGCATATTGCGAACTGTTTTCGATCTAATCTTGCGGTTAGTCTTTCGGGACATCTGAGAAGTCTCAAAAGTGGGAAGCAAAATCACATCAAAGTTGTCAACTAAGAATCGGGCAGCTTTGTGATGTAATTCGTTGATCAGATTCTGGATTTTTATGATCATCCTTCTAGCGGCTTTTCTCATTCGGCGCTTTTGTCCTTTACACGCTTTACTTGTTCGGGACATCAGACTATCGAGATGAGAACAAAGTCGCTGAATTCGGGAAAAATCACCATCCCCAATCTTTCCTACAGAAGTCTCACTAAAGAATGTCAAAAAAGTCCTAACACCGGGGTCTAAAGCGACTACTCTGCCTTGGTTTTCGGCTTTAACATTAGTTGCTTCATGGGGAACTACCAGGTAGCAATTACCGTTAGTGCTAGTTAATCGACAATCACAGATATTCTCAGGTAGAGTCTCAGCAAAGGCAATTTCTCCCAGCTTTGTGTGATAGACACCTTTCCTAGACACTGCTGACTTAGGGATATAGCAAGACTGAACAGGGTTCTTACGAGACCTAAATCTTACTCGGTTAATTTGTGAAGTTTTTTTGTATTTTTTCTTGGCCTCTCTAACAGCAGTGCAAGCATCCTTTATCGCTATAGATTTGATTTGATAAGGCACTGCTTTACACCACTCAGGTAGGTCATTTAATATGCCAGTCTTAATAGCTTTCCAATTAGCTTTGGTCTCACCATCAGAGAGGATCTTGACGGTTTTATTGAAAACATAACGGGACACTCCAAACCACTTACGAACTATTGAGCGTTGCTCAGGGTTTAGGAACACTCGGATCTTCTTTGATTTTCGAACCGTACTTTCGGAGTCCGTGGACAAGGCAACAGAAGACTTGAATGATGGACAGAAGATCTGCGGCTTGCTCTGATCAAAGACAACTTTCAGGTTGGTCGAGAACCAGGATTTTTCCACCGTTGAGACCGACCAGGTACTCAATAAGTTCAAACCCGAATCGGGTAAGTCGGTCTCTACAGGCAACAACAATCGTGAGCTGATCTCCGAGCACAATTCGCTCCAATATGGTTCTAAGTCCTTTTCTTTTGTAGTTGAGTCCTGAACCGATGTCAAAGATGATCTCCGCTTCCGGGAAGAGGGAGTGCTTGTAGGCGACTTGCCTGGCGAGGTCGTCCCTTTGTTTGCTACTGCTGAGGAGGCAGTAGCAGCAAACAGCTTGAAGATGTTGAGATGATCTGGCACCGAGGCGGAGCTTGCTCTCTGTGTCAAAGAATCTAGTTCCTCCTGGGGTTTTTTCCCATTTGATTGTCCCATTATCTGCATACTTCCTTAGAGTGTTCCTGGAGAGTCCCGTAAGTTCGACCGCCTTACGGAGTGGTACAAGTGCCATAGTTATTATCTACCACAGACTTGGAGATAGTGGTAGATTAGT
The DNA here is from genome assembly GCF_010692395.1 of Moorena sp. SIO3H5. Lineage (GTDB taxonomy): Bacteria > Cyanobacteriota > Cyanobacteriia > Cyanobacteriales > Coleofasciculaceae > Moorena. The sequence continues at coordinate 2,439 of NZ_JAAHHS010000162.1, read as the reverse complement.
GTATATTTTAATCAACTCTGACAAGCCTCATCAACCCCTTGTTTGATGGCCAAGCTACTTCCCTGGCAAAAGGCTATAGCCATAGCATACTCGACAAACTAGTAATTTTAAAAGGGGGTAGGGGGTTTTAAGGCTGCTTTAATACTGGTCTTATGGGGTATTACGCACCCTGATGGGATTTTGTTCAGCTATGGTAAAACTCAAATCCATGTAGAGCAACCCATCTTGGTTGCTTATGGGTGCATCTGATGTTTTTAAAAATCTCTTTAATAAAGAATCCTAATAACTATTAACAGATAATTAGCACACGTTTTGGGTTCATGATATTAATGAGTATAACCTTCTTTAAAAGTCTGATTTATTAACATAAATTATCTGAAGTCGCTAGCAGGCACGGAAGAAACTAAAACGCTAAATTCAGTAGTTCCAAAACTCGACTCTCGGAGCATCTGCATCTGTAGTCCTACTTTGACGAATTGGTATTACTTTACCGAGTTGCCTACATTATGGATATTTTCTCTTATTTTCCAACAGGTCTAAGGTCGATCTAATTAAGAGTTAACCTTAACAATTAATAACAATTAACAATAACAATTAACAATTTATAATTAATCTTAATAATTAATCGGTAACGATGAAAATGACCAATCACAGCCGTACTTGTTAAGTAATGTTACGAACTTTTGTTAAGGTGTATTGCAACTTGACCCCAAATATTAGGTAAGGTTCAAATCACAGGAAAGTCCATGATAGTATGCATTGCGTAGCTTAAAAAACCATGGGAGAAAACATGCCAGCACTAAGGGTTGCAGTAGTTGGTTCGGGACCAGCAGGCTCTTCTGCTGCCGAGACGTTAGCTAAAGCAGGAATCGAAACCTATTTGTTTGAGCGTAAGCTGGACAATGCTAAGCCCTGTGGTGGTGCGATTCCACTATGTATGGTGAGTGAGTTTGACCTGCCACCAGAAATTATTGACCGGCAAGTGAGAAACATGAAGATGATCTCACCGTCTGATGTTGAAGTTGATATCCATATAAAAAAGGAAAACGAATATATTGGGATGTGCCGTCGCGAGGTGCTTGATGGGTTCATGCGCAATCGTGCGGCTGAGTTGGGGGCTAACTTAATTAATGGCACCGTTTATAAACTCGATATTCCCACCAGTAACTCTCAACCCTATACCATCTATTATTCTGACCATTCTGATGGCAGTGTCAAGGGAACCCACAAAACCTTGAAAGTAGATGTGGTGATTGGAGCTGATGGGGCAAATTCCCGGGTTGCCAAAGCAATTGATGCTGGGGATTACAATTATGCGATCGCTTTCCAAGAGCGCATCAGTCTGCCAGATAACATGATGAATTACTACCAAGACCTGGCAGAAATGTATGTGGGCAATGATGTCTCTCCTGATTTCTACGCCTGGGTTTTCCCTAAATACGACCACGTTGCTGTTGGCACCGGCACTATGAGGGTCAACCAAGCCCTGATCAAAAAGCTACAAGCAGGGATTCGCGCCCGTGCGGCTAAGAAACTTGTGGGTGGAAAAATTATCAAAGTGGAAGCCCATCCGATTCCTGAGCATCCCAGACCTAGACGTGTAGTTGGTCGGGTAGCTTTGGTAGGTGATGCTGCTGGAACAGTAACTAAATCCTCTGGGGAAGGAATTTACTTTGCGGCTAAATCAGCTCGGATGTGTGCTGAAACCATTGTCGAAACCTCTAACGGTGGTAGCCGTATCCCGACAGAGAGTGACCTCAAGCTTTACCTGAAGCGCTGGGATAAGAAATACGGCATGACCTACAAAGTCCTAGATATTCTACAACGAGTTTTCTATAACTCCGATGCTAGCCGAGAAGCCTTTGTAGAGATGTGTGCTGACAAGGATGTGCAGCAGCTGACCTTCGATAGCTATCTCTATAAAACCGTTGTACCTGCTAATCCTCTTATTCAAATGAAGATTACAGCGAAGACAATTGGTAGCTTGTTGCGGGGCAATGCTTTGGCTCCCTAGAACTTGATCTATTTCTGATCAGAAGTAGCCAACTGAGTAACGGTGAGAAAGCTTACCCCCGGCTTAAGGGCGGGGGCTTTCCCATCTAGGTTAAGAAAGTCGATTTGTACTAGCTCTGACATCACCAAGTTCATTCTAGGCAGTCGCCGAAGTCACTTCTAGGGTCTTTTCTGTATTGGGTAACTCTAAGCAATAACCTGCTCCATAAACGGTTTTGATGTACTTAGGATGGCGGGGATCAGGTTCTAGCTTGGTTCTAAGGTGACGAATATGCACTCGAATGGTTTCGATATCATCGTCAGGGTCATACCCCCAAACTTCTTTAAGGATTTCGCTGGGAGAAACAGTTTGACCATGGCGCTGCAGTAAACAGTGCAGTAGTTCAAACTCGAGATGGGTCAGTTTCACGGTTTTATCAAACCAAA